>NZ_CAPJ01000077.1 GCF_000331775.1 Xanthomonas translucens pv. translucens DSM 18974 | reverse complement strand
CCAGCGCCGCGGCGCCGACGGTCGCCGGATTGCCGGTGCCGCCGCCCTGGGCGGACACCAGCGAATACGCCTTGGCCGCCTGCGCGGCACCGATCGAGGTGTTGGTGGCTGGGGCGTCGGCGCTCTTGCCGCCGCCCAGCTGCTTGGCGATCATCGCCGCCAGGCCCAGCCCCTTGCCCTCGGTCAGCGCCTTGGCCATCTGCTTGTCGTACATGTCGCGGAAGGTCTGGTTCTCGCCCGGGAACAGGGAATCGCCGAAGCTGGCGTCGCGCATGCTCTTCACGAGCAGGTTCGCGAACTGTCCTTCCAACTGGCGCGACACTTTGTCGATCCGCGCGGGATCGTTCTGGGTGGTCGGATTCAGTTCGATGGGAGAGGCCGAGATACGCATGTCAGATCACCTCCAGCTCCGCGCTCAGCGCGCCGGCCTGCTTCAGTGCTTCCAGGATCGCGATCAGGTCGCCCGGCGCGGCGCCGACTTCGTTGACCGCGCGCACGATCTGGTCCAGCGAGGTGCCGCCCTCGAACTTGAACATGCGGCTGCCTTCGTTGGTGGCGGTGATGGTCGATTTCGGCGCGGCCACGGTCTGGCCGTTGCTCAGCGCGTTGGGCTGGCTGACTTGGGTGCCTTCGCTGATGGTGACGGTCAGCGAGCCGTGCGAGATCGCCGCCGGGCTGACCCGCACCTGCGCGCCGATGACCACGGTGCCGGTGCGGGCGTTGACCACCACCTTGGCCGGCGCTGCGCCCGGCGACAGTTCCACGTTCTCGATCCGCGCCAGCAGGCCGATGCGCGCGCTCGGGTCGGTGGGCGAGCGCACCGCGACGGTGCCGCCATCGACCGCATGCGCGCTGCCCGGGCCGAAGGTGCTCTCCAGCGCCGCGACCATCCGCGACACCGTGGTGAAATCGTTCTGGTGCAGGTTCAGAGTGATCTCGCCGCTGCTGCCGAACACGTCCGGCAGCGCACGCTCCACCGTGGCACCGTTGGGGATGCGGCCGACGCTGGGTACGTTGACGGAGATCCGCGAGCCGTCCTTGCCCTGCGCGCCGAAGCCGCCGACGATCAGGCTGCCCTGGGCGATCGCGTAGACCTGGCCGTCGGCGCCCTTCAGCGGCGCCATCAGCAGCGAGCCGCCGCGCAGCGACACCGCGTTGCCGATCGAGGACACGGTGATGTCGATCGGCTGGCCGGGCTTGGCGAACGGCGGCAGTTCGGCGTGGATCGCCACCGCGGCCACGTTCTTCAGCTGCGGATTGACGTTCGACGGCACGTTGACGCCCAGTTCGCCGAGCATGTTCTTCAGGCTCTGCACGGTGAAGGGCGCCTGGCTGGTGCGGTCGCCGCTGCCGTCCAGGCCGACCACCAGGCCGTAGCCGACCAGCGCGTTGCCGCGCACGCCGCCGACCTGGGCCAGGTCCTTGATGCGTTCGGCGGCGGCCGGGGCGGCCACGCCGGCGCACAGCGCGAACGCGGCGAGCAGGCGGCAGGACAGGGACAGAAGGTTCATGGTGGGCCTCAGTACGGCGAAATGCGCGAGTTGAAGAAGCGGCTCAGCCAGCCCATCGCGTTGGATTGGGCGACGGCGCCGCGGCCGCCGTAGGCGATCCGCGCGTCGGCGACCTTGCTGGAAGGAATGGTGTTGTCCGGGGAGATGTCGGCGGCACGAACAATGCCTTGCACCTGCACCAACTCGTCGCCCTGGTTCAGGCGCAGGTTCTTCTGCCCCTGGATCACCAGGTTGCCGTTGGGCAGGCGCTGCATCACGGTCACAGTGATGCTGCCCTGCATATTGTTGCTCTGCGCGGTGTTGCCCTTGCCGGCGAAGCTGCGGTCGCCGCTGGTGGAATTGTTGAGCACGTTGACGCCGTTGATCGTCAGCGGCGCGCCGAGCAGGGTCGGCGTGGCCATCGTCACCGCGTCCTTCTTGGTGATGCTGGTGTTGGCGGTGGTGCTGGCGTTGGTGCTTTCGACCAGGGTGATGGTCAGCAGATCGCCGACCTCGCGCGCGCGCCGGTCCGAATACAGCGACAGGCCAGGGCCGGCGGCATAGATCGCGCCGGCGCTGGGCGGCGCGGCCTGCGCCACCACCGGCACGATCGGCGCCATCGGCGCGTACGGGCGCACGTCGCCGGCGGCGACGCCGAGACCGGCGCAGCCGCCGAG
>NZ_CAPJ01000078.1 GCF_000331775.1 Xanthomonas translucens pv. translucens DSM 18974 | reverse complement strand
CCGAGCACGCCGACATGGCCCGTGCCCTGCAGCTGCGCCTGGGTTTGCGCGAGGCGGTCTGCGTGGCGGCCGGCCAGCACGATGCGCGCGCCGCGCTGCGCGCAGGCGATCGCGATCTGCCGGCCCAGCCCTGACGACGCCCCGGTCACCAGGATCGTCTTGCCGTCGAGCGAGAACGCGGTGCGTGCCGGCGTGTTCATGCGTAGATGTCCATCGGCACGGTGAGGCCTCCATCCACCACGAAATAGGTGCGCGTGATCCACCGGCTCGCATCGGCTAGCAGGAACGCGACGGCGTAGGCGACGTCCTCCGGTTCGCCCATGCCCAGCGGCGTCAGTTCGAACAGCCCTTCCATGTTGCCGCCGCTGCCCTGCAGGACCTCCAGCAGCGGCGTGCGCACGTAGCCCGGGGCGATGCAGTTGGCGCGGATGCCGTTCTTGGCCACTTCCTGCGCCAGCGACCGCATCATGCCGAGCAGGGCGCTCTTGCTGGCCGCGTATGCGCTGCTCGCCATCGGCCCGATGTGCGAGGCGACAGAGGCGACGAACACCAGTGAGCCGTTCGCGGCGATGCGCTTCTTCGCCAGCAGGCCGCGGGTCAGCAGCATCGGTGCGAACGTGTTACTCGAGAAGGTGTCGTCCAGGTGCGCCCGGTTGACTAGGCGCAGCGGCACCAGCCGGGAGATCCCGGCTGCGTGCGCCAGCCCGTCCAGCACGCCGACCTCGGCGACCAGACGGTCGATGTCCTCCTGCCGGTCCAGGTCCGCCGCTATCGCCATGTGCCCGTCGCCGGGCAGGGCTTCCAGGGTGGACGTCAGCCGCTCGCGGTCGCGCCCGCTGATCGCCAACTGGGCGCCCAGTTCGGCGCAGGAGATGGCGATCTGGCGGCCGATACCCGAGGACGCGCCAGTGACGAGGATGCGTTTGCCTTCGAGCGAGAAGGGATCGGATGCGATGCTCACGACTCGACCAGATCCGGAAAGGCGGCCCCTTCGATGTCGAGCAGGCAGGTGCCCCACGACAGACCGATGCCGAAACCGCACAGCAGCACGCGCTTGCGGCCGACTTCCAGTTCCTTGTTGATCCGCGCGGTCATGGTGACCGGCAACGAGGCGCCGCTGGTGTTGCCGAAGTCGCGCAGGGTCGAAGGCACTTTCTCCAGCGGCAGGCCGAGTTTCTTGCGGATGGTCTCGTTGATGATCCGGTTGGCCTGGTGGAACACGAAATAGTCGATGTCGTCCTTGGACACGCCGGTGTAGTCGAGCAACTTCTGCACCGCCGGCGGCACCCGCTGGGTGGAGAAGCTCAGCACCGCCACGCCATCCAGCTGCAGGTCAATGCCGCGGTGCCAGTGGTCGTTCTCGTCGGCGCGGAACGGCATCAGGTGCTGGATGCCGACCGGCTCGCGCTGGCCGCCCACCGGCAGGATGATCGCCTTATAGCCGCTGCCGTCGCTGTTGAGGTCGAAGTGCATCGGCGCGGCGTCGGCGCTGAATTCCAGCGCGGTGGCGGTGCCGGAATCGGAGAAGATCGGGTCCTCCAGGTTGGCGCTGCGGTCGCCCACCAGCAGCAGGCCTTTCTTGACCCCGCCGGCGGCGATCATCGAGCCCAGCAGGTTGATGCCGAACGGGTAGGCCGAGCAGCCCAGGTTGACGTCGAAGGCGACGGTGGCATGCGACAGGCCCAGCCGGTCCTGCAGGATGATCGCGGTCGCCGGGATCGGGTAGTCCGGCGACTGGGTGACCACGATCAGCGCATCGATTTCCTCGCGCTGCCATTGCAGCCGTTCGATCAATACCTGCGCCGCGTCGAACGCCAGGTCGGAAAAACACTGCCACTCCTGCGCCATGCGCCGGGTCTCGATGCCGATGTTGCGCACCAGCCGCTCGCGCTCGGAACGGATCTGCGGCCGGCAATCGGTCAGGTTGGAGACGACGCGCTTGGGCACGCAGGTCGCCATGCCGGCAAAGCGCACGTTGTGCAGGGTGGAGGTCGGCATGCTACGCCTCGGTCAGCTGATAGAGGTCGCCCACGGTGACGGCGGCGGCCAGGTGCTCGCCGGTGATGGTCTTGCCGTATTCCATGTCGAACATCACGATCACGCCGAGCGCGGCGAGCGAATCCCATTCGGGAAGCTCGCGCAGCACGGTGTCCGTCGTCACCTCGACCGGAGTCTGGAAATCGGTCGCCGACAGGAAATTCTCGATAAACGTTGCTTGGCTCATTCTTGTTCCACGGAGTGGGCGGAGGAAGGGATGGTCGCGGCAGGGCGACCGATTTTTGCAGCGGTTGATGCGGCTGTACCGGCGCTGGCGATCAGGTTGGCGATGGTTTCCACGTCGCCGGCGCTCAGGCCGGGATAGATCGGCAGGCACAGCACCCGTTCGGACATCTGCCGCGCGACAGGCAGGCCGGCCGGCGCGGCCGAGGGCAGGCCGCGGTACATCGGGAAATCGCTGATCAGCGGATAGAAGTAGCGACGCACCAGGATCTCGTGCTCGCGCATCAGTTGATGCAGGCCGTCGCGGGTCAGCGGGAAGTCGTCCTCGATCAGGATCGGGAACGAGGCGTAGTTGGCCAGCTCCGGCGAGCGCGGCGCCAGGCAACGTATGCCGGGGACCTGCGCCAGGCGCCGCCGGTAGGCGGCGTCGATCTCGCGGCGTTGCGCCAGCGCGCGATCGATGTGCTGCAGCTGCAGCAGGCCGAAGGCCGCGTTCACCTCGCTCATCTTGCCGTTGATGCCGGTGGCCACCACCGTGGTCTCGTCGACGAAGCCGAAGTTCTTCAGCCGGCTGATGCGCTGGTAGGTCTTGGCGTCCGGGCAGACGATGGCGCCGCCCTCGAAGGTGTTGAACACCTTGGTGGCGTGGAAGCTGAGCACGCTGAGGTCGCCGTGGCGCAGGATCGAGCCGCCGTCGTCCTTGACCCCGAAGGCGTGCGCGGCGTCGTAGATGACCTTGAGGTTGTAGGTGTCGGCGATGCGTTCGATCGCCGTGGTGTCGCAGGGTGTGCCGTAGCAGTGCACCGGCATGATCGCGGTGGTCTGCGGGGTGATCGCCGCCTCGATCTTCTGCGGGTCCAGGTTCAGGGTGACCGGGTCGATGTCCACGAACACCGGCTTGATCCCTTTCCACAGCAGCGAGTGCGCGGTGGCCACGAACGAGTAGGGCGTGGTGATCACTTCGCCGGTGACGCGCAGCGCCTGCAGCGCGGTGAGCAGGGCCAGGGTGCCGTTTGTCAGCAAGGCCAGGTGTCCAACCCCAAGGTACTCCGCCAGCGCCTTTTCCAGCGCCTGGTGCATGCCGCCACCGTTGGTCAGGATGCGGCTACTCCAGATCTTCTCCAGGTACGGTACGAACTCGTCCAGGGGAGGCAGCAGCGGGCTGGTGACGGGAATGGGCATGGTGGCCTGCATGGGTGCGTGTGGAAAATCCGCGGCGCGACGCGTTGCGATGTGGTCCCCATTCTGCAAGCAAGCCATATGCCAACAGACGTGTCCACTGCTTCCGCGAGGGCTGCCATGACGCGTGGCGCGCTGCGATCCCCATCGCTCGCGACACGGACGCATCCATCGCACGCCAGGACGTACGTCCGGCCAGCCATGCGATGCGGAGTGTGAGGGTACTTCAGTTTCGAACCGCGGTCGTTGCGTAGCGCAGCAAGCGCGCGACGACGCGGTGACATCGGCAGCGGCTGCTGCCGCGGCCTCAGCCCGCCAGCTCGGTTTGGTCGCGGTCGATGCCGTACTTGCGCAGCTTCTCCACCAGCGTGGTGCGGCGCAGGCCCAGCAGCTGCGCCGCATGCGCGACCACGCCCTGGGTGCGCTCCAGCGCTTCGTTGATCAGCGCCAATTCGATATTGGCCATGTGCCCGCGCAGGTCCAGGCCGCTTTCCGGCAGCGTCGATGCGGTCTGTGCGGCCGCCTCGGACGGATCGGCAAACGCCTTGGGACCGACATGCAGGTCGACCACGTTGGGCACGCGGCGCGGATCCGGCACGGCGATCGGCGCCGGCGGCGCCGACACGTCGATCGAGGAGGCGAAGTCGCCGCGGTAGCGCGCCGGCAGATCCTGCACCCGCACCAGGCCGCTGGGATGCAGCACCGCCAGGCGTTCGACCAGGTTGGTCAGCTCGCGCACGTTGCCCGGCCAGTCGTAGCCGCGCAGCGCCTGCAGCGCCTCTTCGGAGAAGCGCACTTCGCCGCGCCCGGTACGCGCCAGCTGCGCGGCGATGGTGTTGACCAGCGCCGGCAGATCGTCGCTGCGCTCGCGCAGCGCCGGCATTTCGATCGGGAACACGTTGAGCCGGTAAAACAGGTCCTCGCGGAACTGGTTGCCGGCGATGCGCTCTTCCAGATTGCGGTGGGTGGCGGCGATCACGCGCACGTTGCAGCGGATGGTGACGTTGCCGCCGACCCGCTCGAAGCTGCGTTCCTGCAGCACGCGCAGCAGCTTGACCTGCATCGGCAGGCTCATGTCGCCGATCTCGTCGAGCAGCAGGGTGCCGCCCTCGGCCATCTCGAAACGGCCCTTACGCGCGGACAGCGCACCGGTGAAGGACCCTTTTTCATGGCCGAACAGTTCGCTTTCCAGAAGGTCCGGCGGGATAGCGCCGCAGTTGATCGCCACGAACGGGCCGTCGCGGCGCGGCGATTGCTGGTGGATCGCGCGGGCCACCACTTCCTTGCCGGTACCGGACTCGCCCAGCACCAGCACGGTGGTGTCGAACGCGGCGACCTGGTCGATCAGCCGCCGCAGCCGCACCACTGCGGCGCTGTTGCCGGTCGGGCCGCTGTCCTGCACCGCGCCGGCCTGGTGCTCGGCGTCCAGGCGCTTGAGGCTGGCGCGGCGCAGCAGGGTTTCCAGCTGCGCGTGGCGCAGCGGCGCTTCCAGCTGCCACACGTTGGCCTCGTGCAGGCCGTGGCGCTGCGCGAACGCCTGCGCCTCGCCGTTGAGCAGCAACACCGGCGGCGGCAGCGGACTGCGCGCGACCCAGCCGAAGAACGCGTCGGCCTGGGCCTGGTCGTCGAGTCCGCCGACCAGGATCGCCATCCACTCGCTCTGCCGGTGGCGGCCGGGATTGACGTCGGCCACGTCGGTCACCCAGCGCGGGTTGAGGTCCATGAATTCGAGCAGGCTCACCGTGCGTTCGGCGCGGACCGCATCGTCGTCGATCACCAGGATCCGCGATTCGCTCATGCCGCTACTCCCTCTGTGCGTAAGCCCTCCAGGATCGGCATCACTTCCTGGATGTAAGACAGCTTGCTGACGAAGTTGTCGGCGCCGGCGCGCATGGCGTGCTCGCGGTGCTCGGCATCGTCAAAATGGCTGGCGATCACGATGTACGGGGCCTGGTCCTGGGTCTTGATCAGGCGCGTGGCCTGCAGGCCACCCATCTCCGGCATGGCCAGGTCCATCAGCACCACCTGCGGGCGCAGCGACTCGGAGCGCTCGATCGCCTCCAGGCCGTTGGCGGCGCTGCCGATCACTTCCATCCAGTCGAGCTTGCGGAAGTGGCGCATCGCCGCGTTGATGAAACCTTCGTGGTCGTCGACCAGAAGCACGGACAGTTTGTTCATGTGCATTGTTTCCTTAGCTCGCTCGGGCCAGCAGCGGCTTGGCGCGACGGCGTTCGCGGGCGGGGGCGATATCCAGTTGTTCGCGGTACTTGGCCACGGTACGCCTGGCCACGTTTACGCCCTGTCGCGACAGCAGCGCGGCGATCGCCTCGTCGGCCAGCGGTCGCCCCGCGGGCTCGGATTCGATCAGGCGCCGCACCATCGCGCGTACCGCCTGGCCCGAGACCGCCGCGCCTTCCAGGCGCACGGCGAAGAAATGCTTCAGTTCGAAGGTACCACGCGGAGTCTGCAGGTATTTGCCGGTGGTGATGCGCGATACGGTGGATTCGTGCATGCCGATCGCGTCGGCCACTTCCTTCAGGGTCAGCGGCGCCATCGCTTCCTCGCCCTTGACCAGGAACGCGGCTTGGCGCTCGACGATGGCGCGGGTGGTGCGCAGCAGGGTCTCGTAGCGCATCGACAGGCCGCGGGTCAGCCAGCGTGCCTCCTGCAGCATTTCGCGCAGCGGCGCCGCCGCCTCGCCGGCTTCGGCCAGGGCGCGCTCGTGCATCGGATTGACGCTGACGCGGTGGGTGGTGGCCGGGTTCAGTGCGACCCGCCAGATACCGTCGCTGTGCCAAGCGACCACGTCGGGAATCACGTGGCCCAGGTTCTCCGGCAGCAGGCTGTCGCCCGGACGCGGCTGCAGCGACAGGATCAGCCGCACCGCCTCGCGCACGTCGTCCGCCTCGGCATCGAGCTGGCGCGCGAGCAACGGGTAATCGTGGCTGGCGAGCAGATTCAGGTCGCCGGCGAGCAGGCGCGCGGCCAGGTGGCGGGCGGCGACGCGGCCGGGCAGGGCGGCCAGCTGCACGCTCAGGCATTCGCGCAGGTCGCAGGCGGCCAGGCCGGCGGGATCGCCGTGCAGCAGCCGCTGGCGGATCGCTTCCACCTGTGCGGCGGAGCGGTCGAAGCGCGCGCAGGCCAACTGGGTCAGCGTGTCCAGTGCGCCGTCGAGATAGCCGGCATCGTCGCTGTGCTCCAGCCAGAACGCGGCCACTTCCAATGCGGATTCGTCCAGTTCCAGCGCCAGGCGCTGCAGCACGCGCAGTTGCGGATCGGTGGACTCGCCGGCCGCGATGCGCTGCATGCGGTCGTCTTCGCCCTCGCTCCAGCCGGCGGCGGGAATGTCCCACATCGAGGATTCGGGCAGTTCGTCGAACGCGGCGGTTTCCAGCGCGTTGTCGTGGTCGAGCACCGGCTCGAGCACGCCTTCGGGCTCTTCCAGTTCCAGCAACGGATTGGTTTCCAGCGCGCGCCGGATTTCCATTTCCAGTTGCATCCCGTCCAGTTGCAGCAGCCGGATCGACTGCAGCAATTGCGGGGTCAGGTGGAGTTGCTGGCCTAGCTGGGCGGAAACGGTCGGCTTCATGCGGACTTCCTCGGTTTGGCGCCAACCCTCCGGCGCCCGTGGAATGCATAGTGCTTGCCACCTGACGGTAACAGAATCAGGGTGTTCCTGAGTGATGTAGTCAAATCCCCGACACGATGTAGGGAAAATCCCTACGTCGATGTAGGGGGCGCCGGTAGGTCGGCGCGCCGGAGCCAATGCTGGCGGGCCTCGCCTGTTTCACTGCGGCAGCTGAGCGGTTAAGGCAAGCCGCATGCCAGTGTGACGTGTCGGGAACCCGTTGCCGGCCTCAGGTCAGTTCGTTCTGGTGGCGCGCGGCCAGCAGGACCAGATCGTTGGCGCGGCGGCAGCCCAGCGACTCCATCATCCGCGCGCGGTGGGTTTCGACGGTCTTGACGCTGATTCCCAGGTCCGAGGCGATTTCCTTGTTGTTCTGGCCGCGGCCGATCTGGCGCAGGATCTCGCGCTGCCGCGGCGACAGCGCGGCGACGCCGACCGGGCGTTCGCGGCCGAGCATCGGCGCGATCATCTTCGAGGAGATCTGCGGGCTCAGGAACATCTGGTTGACGCTGGCTGCGCGCAGCGCCAGTTCCAGCTCCAGCGGCGCGGCGTCCTTGACCACGAAGCCGGTGGCGCCGCGGTCCAGCGCATCGCGCACGTGCACCGGATCGTCGTGCATCGACATCATCACCACGCGGGTCTTGGGCGAGGTATGCAGCACGTCGGTCAGCGCGTCCAGACCGCTGCGCCCAGGCAGCGACAGGTCCATCAGCACCAGGTCGGGGCGGTGCAGGGTGGCCAGGTCCACCGCCTGCTGCGCGTTGCTCGCCTCGGCGACCACATCGACGTCCGCGAACGTCTGCAACAGCCGGCTCAGGCCGGCGCGGACCAGGGTGTGATCGTCGACGATGATGACTCGCACGGTGGGAAGATCTCTTTCTCTAGTCCCGCACCTTAGCCGAGCGCGCGGTCGCCGCCAACCGTGCGTCGGCTCAGCGCGCGCGCCGGCTGTCGGCGATCTGCCGCCGGTGCAGGCGAAACAGGTGCCGTTCCAGTGCTTCCTGCAGGCTTGGCGGTTGTGTCTCGAATCGTAGCCAGAGATGGAAACCGCCGCCGCTGGCGGCTTCGGCCACGACCTGGACCGGCAATTCAAGATGGTCGGGCAGCCAGTCGGAGGGCTGCAGGCGCAGCAGGCCGGCGGCGCCGGGAAGGGCGCCCGAACGCGACCCCAATTCCAGTCTCAGCCCTCGGTGCGACCATCGTAGCGGGCGCAACGGCAAGCCTTCCTCGTGCTGCCGGGCCAGACGGCCGAGCAGCACCAGCATCAGGTCGAGCTTGGCGTCCATGCGCTGCAACTGCAGCGGCTGCTCGCTGCGATCTTCGCCGCCGTCCTCGCTGCGCAGGTCTTCGACCTGTGCCAGGCCGCGCAACAGGGCTTCGCCGGCGCCGAAGCGGCCGATGCTGTTGCCGAGCCTGAAGTCGGCCGGCAACGCCAGTTCGCAGCTGAGGGTGTCGTGGAACAGCTCGGTTTCGGCGGGATGGTGCACCGCGCCGTCGGAGGCGCTGTTCATCTCAGCGATCCGGCCTGCGAGTAGGCGCGCGCCGCATTGTTGGACAGGCGGTTGGCGCGCAGCCAGTCGCCGGCTTCGTCGCGCGCCTGCAGCATCTGCGCGATCACCGCTTGCTGCAGTTTCAGCAGCGAACCGATGCCGTCGCGGGACACGTCGCTGCCGGCCTGCTGCAGGTATTCGCGCAGATGCTGGTCGTGCTCGGACACCATACGCTCGGCCAGCGCGTGGTCGTCGCCCTGCAGCACCTGCTGCAGTTGCCGCAGTTCGGCGTGCAGCGAGTCGATGCTGACGGCGATCATAGTGCGGCGACCGCGGCGAATTCGCGCTGCTGGGCGGGAATGGCGTTCCACGCCGCATCGATCTCGCTGAGCAGTTCCAGCGATTCGACCAGCGCGCTTGCGTCGTTGTGCAGGTTGGCTTCGGTGAGCCGGTGCATCACGTAGTCGTACAGCGCCGAGAGATTATTGGCGATCTCGCCGCCGGCCTCGTGGTCCAGCGAGCCGTTGAGGTGGCCGACGATGGCGCAGGCCTCGCCGATCGCCTTGCCCTTGCGCGCCTGGTCGCCCTGCGCCAGAGAGGCCTGGGCCTGGCGGATACGCTGGCAGGCACCGGCGAACAGCAAGGCCACCAGCTTGTGCGGGTCGGCATCGGTGATGCTGGTGGACACGCTCATCTTGCGGTATTGCTCGGCGTATTGGCGGCTAGAACCGTACATGGAAACTCCCTCGGGTGGCCTGGTGCCGCGCTGCCGCGCCGGTCGGCGAAGGCGCCGTGGCGACGGTACGTGCTGCCAGTCCTGAATGACTGTCGATGCTAAAGATATCGGCCGCTGCCTGGGCGGACTTGAGCACCGGTAGCGACTTTCATTCCAATGCCGTCGGCGCTACGAGAACTGTTGGGTGAGGGTATCGCTGACCGACTTCATCTGCGCGACCATCGCGTCCATCGCGGTGAATTTGGCGGTGTAGTTGGTGGTCAGCGTGGCCATCCGCTGGTCCAGATTGCTGAGCTGGTCTGTCAGGTCGCTGATGTGCTTGTTGAGCGCAGTGGTGCGCTGGGTGATGGTGCCGTTGCTGGTGTCGAGATTGCTGTCCAGTAACGTGTTCATGCCAGTGGTGAAGCTGCCATCGGTACCGAACATTGCCTTGACCGAGGCCGGGTCGCTGGCCACTGCGCTGTCCAACTTTGCGCTGTTGAAGCTCATCACCCCGTTCTTGTCGATGGTCACGCCCAGCGCCTTGAGGTCGCTGGTGTTGTCGCTGACCTGCTTGCGCAGCGTTTGCTGCAGCCCGCGCACCATCGAGTCGCCGGTCAGCGCCGAGGCCTTTTTGTTGGTGGCGTCATAGGCGCTGGAGGACTTCAGCACAGTGTTGACGGTGTTGTAGGCGCTCACCAATGCGGTGAGGTTCGCCTTCAGGCTGCTGCTGTCGTTGGCGATGCTCAGGCTGTACTTGGTGCCTTCCGCGGCCTTGGTCAGGTTCAAGGTGACGCCTGGGACGAGGTCGGCAATCGCATTGCTGCTGGAGGTTCGCTCGAAGCCGTCCACGCGCACCACCGCATCGGCCCCGGCCACGGTCTGGGTCAGGCCGCCGCTGCTGCCGCTGCTGTAGGTCAGTGCGGCGAGTCCGCCGTTGCCGCCGGCGCTGGTGATGGTCAGCGCGCCCTTGGAGCCGGAATCGACGGCGTTGAGTACCAGGTGATCGCCATCGTCGGCGCTGACCACGCTGGCGGTCACGCCGCTGCCGCCAGCGGCCTTGTTGATCGCGGCGGCGACGTCGCGCAGCTTGCTGTTTTCGGCCACGGTGACGTTCAGCGTCTTGCCGCCATAACCGATGGTCAAGCTGCCGTCGCCGACCACTGCGTTGTCGGCATAGGCCGCCGAGGTCAGCTTCTGCCGTTCGGCCAGCTTCACCACCTCCACGCTGTAGTTACCGGCAGTGGCACTCTCGGTGACGCTGGCGGTGTAGCCGGCGCCGTCGGCGACGGTGGCCTTGACCGCGCTCTTGTCGGCGCTCTTGGCGATCGCATCCATTGCCGTTTGCAAGTTGGACAATGCGCCCTTGATCGTGCTCAGCGCCGAAAGTTGGGCGCTGGAGGCGGTGCCGTCGGCGTTGATCCGGTTTTCCTGCGGTGCGCGCTGGGCGGCGACCAACGCTTTGACGACTGCGGCGATGTCCATACCGGAGCCGACGGTAGACAGCGATGAAGTAGCCATGGGTGGACTTCCTTACGAGAGCGGGCACGGAGGCCAGCGGTAGATAGGGGTATCGGCAGCGTACCAAGGTTCTTGAGCTCGCGCGTGCGTCGGCGATGCCCCGGCGGCGATGCAAATCCTGTGCCTGCGGAGGGCTGGACGCAAAAAAAACCCCTCCTTGCGGAGGGGCTTCTAGTCGTGCTGGTGTCGGGCGGGCTGTTACTGCAGCAGGCTCAGCACGCTCTGCGGGGCCGACTTGGCCTGCGCCAGCATCGCGGTACCGGCCTGTTGCAGGATCTGCGTGCGGGTCAGTTCGGCCGTTGCCTTGGCATAATCGGTGTCGGCGATGCGGCTGCGCGAGGCCGACAGATTTTCCGAGGTCGTGCTCAGGTTGGCGATGGTGGAGGTGAAGCGGTTCTGGATCGCACCCATGTCGGCGCGTGAGGAGTTGACCGAGGTCAGCGCCTTGTCGACGATTTCCAGTGCCCGCTGCGCACCGGAGAAGGTGGAGATGTCCAGGTTGCTCAGGGTGTTGGTGGTGCCTGCGGTGGAGGCGGCCGTTGCGGCGATGCCGGCGTTGCTGAAGGTGACGCCGTCGGCGCCGGTGGCCGAGCCTGCGGTGAAGGAGAAGTCCTTGCCGGCCTTCAACGATTCCAGCTTCAGCGCGCCGGTGGTGCTGTCGACCGAAGCGTAGACGCCGGTCTGGTCCAGTTTGTCGTTGATCGCGGAGGCGATCTTCTTGGAGATGTCGCTGCCGCTGTCGCCGATGGCGACGGCCACCGAGGCGATGCTGGTGCCGTTGACCGAGATGCCGGAGAAGCTGCCGCTGGCGGTCGCGGTGCCGGAGGCCAGGGCGGCCGAACCGGTCTGGGTGGCGGCGAAGCCGGCCTTGCCGAGCGAATCGACGTTGGCATCGACGATGCTGCTCACGCCGATGGTCTGGCCGGCATCGGCACCGACCTGGAACAGCGCGCCGGAGAACGAGCCGTTCAGCAGCTTGGTGCCGTTGAAGCTGGTCTGGTTGGCGACGCGGTCGATTTCCGAGGTCAGCTGCTTGACTTCCGAGTTCAGCGCCTCGCGGTCGGTGTCGGAGTTGGTGGCGTTCGACGACTGCACCGACAGCTCGCGGATACGCTGCAGGTTGTTGCCGATTTCGACCATCGCGCCTTCCGCGGTCTGCGCCAGCGAGATGCCGTCGTTGGCGTTGCGCGAGGCGACGTCCAGGCCGCGGATCTGGGTGGTGAAGCGCTCTGAGATCGCCAGACCGGCGGCGTCGACCGAGGCGCTGGTGATGCGCTTGCCCGATGACAGCTGCTGGATGGTCAGTGCCAGGCTGGCGCTGTTGGAGCTGAGGTTACGCTGAGCGTTCAGCGACATTACGTTGGTGTTGATTACCTGTGCCATTTTGATATCTCCTCTAAGCGATTTATCCGGCAACCGATCGGTGCCTGGAGCCTCCGCAGGGGGGCCATCAATTGGCCGTTGCCGCTGCTGAGATAAGTAACGGCGCGATGTCAATAACCTTTAGCGATTCGCTGCGGAAATTATCGCGATGCGGCGAACCGGGAGCCTGTGGCACTCGCGGCGAAGAGCTTGTTTCGGCCGTGCTTTGCCAAACTTTAGCGCTCTGCAGATGACGCTTCCAAGCCCCAGCGGCGATGACGAACTCGGTATAAAGCAAAAGGCCCGCAAGCGCTGCCGCGCTCCGGGCCTTAGCTTATGCAGTGGAAGCAGGATCAGCGAATCATGTTGAACAGCGACATCGACTGCATCCGGGTGAAGATGGTCTGCGCCGACTTGAGCGCGGCCTGTTCCAGCTGGTACTGGCCGATCGCATCGGCGTAGTCCAGGTCGCGCAGCGAGGACAGGGTGGTCTTCAGCGTCACTTCGTTGGATTCGCGCAACTCGGCGGCGTTGTCGAGCGCGGCCAGTTGCGCGCCGCCGGATGCACGCGCATCGATCATCTTCGACGAGGCCTGGCTGATGTCGCGCATCGACGACTGCAAGGTGTTCTGCAGAGAGGCCTTGTCGCTGGCGGTCAGCGGGTCGGTGCTCAGCGCATTGACCAAGGTGGTGATGGTGGAGAACACGTCCTTGTTGGTCGAGGCGCCGATCTGGAAGCTGTCGCCGACCGCTGGCGCGCCGTCCAGGCGCATCTTCAGGCCGGCGAAGCTGAGGGTCTCGCCGGCGGCATAGGTGCCGGTCTTGACCACGCTGCCCGTGTTGTCGCGCACTTCATAGGTGTCGGTGGCGGTGAAGGCGACGCTGTAGCTGCTGCCGTTCCAACCGCCAGTGCCGGAGTCGCGGCTGAAGTCCAGCAACAGGCCGGTGCCGGTGTTGGTGCTGGCCGGATGCGCATCGACGGTGCCGTCGCCGGTGCGGATGCGCATGAAGATCTCGCTGCCGGGCAGGGCGTCGGCGACCCGGGTGTCGGCGGCCACTTCCACGCTGCGCTGGGTCTGGTCGCCGCTGTAGACGACTTTGCCGTTGACCACCGCGAACGGCGCGGCGTCGTCGGCCGCGCCGGCGAACAGGTAGCGGCCGCTGCCGTCGGTGCTGTTGGACAGGCTGAGCAGGCTGCCGTGCAGCGACTTGAGTTCGGAGGCGATCGCCTTGCGGTCGTCGGTGGTCAGCGCCGAGCTGTTCGCTTCCACCGTCAACTCGCTGACCCGTGCCATCAGGTCGCCGGCCTGGGACAAGGTGTTCTCCTGCAGGCCCAGGCGGTTTTGCACATTGTTAGCGTTCTGGCCGAAACGCTCCAGTTCGGCCACTGCGCGGTCCAGGTTGACCGCGGTGCCGGAAGCGACCGGATCGTCGGCGGCGGTGACCAGGCGCTGGCCGGTCGCCAGCTGCTGCTCCAGGTGCGAGATCTTGGCCTGCTTGCCCAGCATGGTGCTGACCGACTGGCTGAACATCATGCCGGTGGAAATACGGTTGCTCATCGGATCGCACCCAGGATGGACTGGAACATCGTGTCGGCGGTGGAGATCAACTGCGAGGCGGCCTGGTAGGCCTGCTGCAGGCGCAACATGTCCGAAGCCTCTTCGTCGAGGTTGACGCCGGAGACCGAGTCGCGCGCGTCCTGCGCGCTGGTGTGGATCACGTCCTGCGCGTCGGCCGCGTAGCTGGCCTGGCGCGCGGCCGAGCCGATCGTGGTGGTCAACCCGGACACCGCGCCGTTGAGGGTGATGGTGCCGCCGTTGAACGCCTTGGCATCGTCCAGGTTGGACAGGGTCAGGGCGTTGCCGTTGTTGCTGGAGCCGGCACCGGTCGGCTTCACTGCGAAGGTGTCGCCGGCGACCGGCGCGCCATCCAGGGTCATGCTCCAGCCGTTGGCGCTGATGGTTTGCCCGGCGCTATAGGTGAACGGGCCGGCGCCGTCCACGGTGTACTGGTTGGCGTCGATGAAGGCGATGCTGGCGGGCGTCAGCAAATTGGCGTTGCCGGCATTGGTGGCGCGGACGTTGCTGACCTTGCCGGTGCCGAGGTTGTCCAGGTTGGCGCTGGCGGTGATCGGGGTGGCCGCGGCGATGCGCGACGGGTCGGTGATCGCCACCGCCAGGCCGGTGACCGCGTTGGCGGTGGGCTGCAGCAGGAACTTGTCGCCGGCCGCGCCGGTGCCGGACAGCTGCAGGCTCACGCCGTTGACCACGAACGGATCGGTGCTGCTGCCGGTGCCGGTCATGGCCACGCTGGCACCGGTGTCGGCGCGGCTGGCGGTCCAGCTGCTGCCGTCGAACTTCAGCAGCAGGTTCTGCCCGTCGAGCTTGCTCAGGTCGCCGACGCTGGCGCTGAAGCTGGCGTTGCCGGTGTTGGTGGCGTTGGCGTTGACGTTGGGCGCGGACAGCGAGAAGAAATCGCCGCCGAGTTTGCCGTACAGGTCCACGCCGGCCTTGTGTTGCTGGTTGTAGCTGACGGCCAGGCCGGTGGCGATGCGGCCCATTTCGGCCTTGGTCGGATCCAGCACGTTGCTGCGGAACTCGATCAGGCCGCCGATCTGTCCGCCCAGCGCGCTGTTGCCCAAGGTGATGGTGGTGCCTTGCGCCTTCAGCGCGACCTGCAGGCGCCCGGGCTGGTAGGGATCGGTGACCGTGGTCAGGGTGGAGGCGGTGGTGCCGACCACCAGCGCCTGGCCCCCTGCGGTATAGACGTTGATCGCGCCGCCGTCCTGCTGTACCGCGTTGCCGCCGGTGTAGCCGACCAACTGGGTGATCAGCGCATCGCGCCGGTCGAGCAGATCCGGCGCGGCCGAGCTGGCGTCGCCGCCGATCTGGCCGTTGATCTTGGCGATCTCGCTGGCCAGGCGGTTGGCTTCGGTGGTGCCGGACAGCAGGCCGTTGTTGACCTCGTTGCCGAGCGCGTCCATCTGCCCGTTGAGCTGCTTGAAGCGGGTCACCAGCGAGTTGCCGTTGTCCAGCAGGTTCTGCCGGCTGGCGGTGGCCGAGGCGTTGGACGACAGCCCGGTGGTGGCGTCGAAGAAGTTCGACCACTGCCCGGAGATGTTGGTGGCTTTGTCGGAGAACAGCCCGTCGACGCGGTCGGACAGGCTCGACAGCTGCTTCAGCCGCGCCAGTTCGCCGCCGCTGTCCAGCAGCCGCGAGGTCGCCAACTGGTCGGCGACGCGGGAGATGTCGGTGATCTTGGTGCCGTTGCCGATGTAGTCCGAGCCGTACTGGGTCGGCGTGGTGGTCGCGAACGACACGCGCTGGCGGCTGTAGCCGTCGGTGTTGATGTTGGCGACGTTGTGGCTCACCGTCGCCAGGGCGCGCTGGAAGGCGATGAGGGCGCTGGTGCCGGTGGAAAGGACGGACATGGGCGGCTACCTCAGCGCAACGCGCTGCTGGAGGGATCGGAGGTGCTGGCGAACGCGCGCTCGAGGCCGCTGGCGGCGGCGTTACCGATCGCCGCGACGGCGCGGCCGATGGTCGGGCCGCCTGCGATCGCGGCGATCTTGGCCGCGTAGGACGGATCGGTGGCGTAGCCGGCACGCTGCAGGCCCTGGGCGAAACCGCGGATATTGGTGCCGGCATTGAGCGCCTGCTGGTAGCGCGGATTGGTCTTCAGCAGACGCACGTAGTCGGCGAAGCTCTCGGCCGGCGAGGCGTAGGCGCGGAAATCGGCGGTCTGCGACTGCTTGACCCCATCGACGTACTCGTGGGTGCCGGTGGTGACG
Organism: Xanthomonas translucens pv. translucens DSM 18974; assembly: GCF_000331775.1. The sequence continues at coordinate 480 of NZ_CAPJ01000078.1, read as the reverse complement.
CGCTCGCCGCTCCAGCCAGTGGCCTTGATCCCGAACAGGTTGTTGGAACTGGCGCCGTCGCCGCGGGAAATGCCGCGGCGTCCCCAGCCGGTCTCCAGCGCGGCCTGCGCGACCAGCGCCCGCGCATCCACGCCCAGTTCCTTGGCGGCCTTCTGGGCGTGGGTCCAGATCTGCGCGACGAAGCCTTCCGGCGTGCGCTCGCCGAGGCTGGCCGCGGCGGCCTTGGCGGCGGCGGTGGCGCTGGCGTCGATGCTGCTGCTGGCGTCGGCGCCCGGCGTCGCCGCCAGATCCGACCAGCGGTCGTCGGCGCCGGTCCACGCCACGCTGGCGCTGCCGTCGGCCGGGTTGCTGCCGATCGCCTCGTGCATGGCGCTGGTCTCGCGGCCGGCGATCAGGTCGAGCACGCGCGCGACCTGGTGCTGCGGCGCATCCCCCGCGTCCATGCCGCGCCAGGCGCCGGCGCCAACCGCGGCACCGGTA
>NZ_CAPJ01000079.1 GCF_000331775.1 Xanthomonas translucens pv. translucens DSM 18974 | reverse complement strand
AGTGGTGACTCAATAGACGTGTTCAAGGGGCTTTTGTTAGTTGCTCTTATGTAGAAAATGTTTCGATGGGCAACGTGACAGGTGGCGTCGTTCGGTTTGTAGGTAGCACGTCTGCTATTTGGCGCAATACGGCGGGATGGATCCTTACGGTGGGTGACGGTAGCAGGGTTCAGGTGTCTGGTTTCACTTTCGGTGGCGGGGGCACAGTAAATGGCATAGTGGTCACTAATAGAGCGTTCTGTAGTTTTCTGGGCGGCCATGTGTTTGCAGCGATAACCGGTTTCCAAATCGTCGTAACTACCAATGGCGTCTGCAACGTCGCAGGCAACTACAGTATCACTGGTGGTGGCACTACCCATTATGGGGTGTACGATGGTGGTCAATTGGTTCTTGGTAGCATCACCGTTACTTTGACAGGTACGCCGGCTTATACTATTTCCTTCGCTGACGCTGGTCGCGTGGGTAGCATAAATGGCGGTGACACAACATTTACGTTCTCCGGTGCGGCCACAGGCCTGCGGTATAAGGTCTATGCAAATGGAGTGATTTGGGTCGGTGGAAAAGGCCAAAATATCTTTCCAGGAAATGTGGCCGGATCCATTTATGCTGGCGGGAGTTATTCTTGATATTAGACCTTATGAAGGCTGTTCGTTCGTGAAGACTGGGATTCCTCATTCAGACCGGCGATTGGCCAAGCTGGTGCGCTGCGAGCCCAGCTCACGTAGGCCTTGCCGGAAATCGATATAGCCCCAATCGACAATGCTTGGCTGGTTGCTGGTAGCGAACGGGGAAGGGCGCTACCAGCAACCTTGGCGCCAGCACCGCCTCGGCGGCGCCATGGGCATTGGCATCGCAGCCCCGGCTCTTACTCCGCCCAGGGCGGCGGTGCGGCACCAGCGACGGGGGATGCATACAAAACGAGGTCGTAGTAGTGGCCTGGAGAGTGCTGGCGTAGACGGAAGTGATAGCCATCCACCAATTTGTCCAGTTGTTCCACGATATCCAGTAAATCCTGGGCGTAGTGGTATACACAAATAGCCATACGGGGGCGCTGGGTACGGATGAGGTGAGATGCGCCTTGTAGTGCCCTCGCTTCAAACCCTTCGATGTCCAACTTTAGTAGCGTCAGCTTTTCCAATTCGTCGTCTAGGCGTGTAGTCGCCACGGAGATTCCGCCATCCGGCGATACATGGCTGGAAACGGTACCGGTCTCCTCGAAGCGCAGCGTCGTATGTTCGTTGGAGATGGCTTTTTTTATGGCCTTGAAATTGTGCGGGGAAAGGGGGAGGGCGCTCGGGATGCGCTCCAATTTCTGGAAGTTGATGCGATCGGGTTCAAAGGCGGTGATGCTTTCGTAGTGATAGCGGGATGCTTCTAGAAACTTGTGGACGATGGGGCCCTGGAAGGCGCCTCCATCGCAGAAATGTTCACGCTGGCCCAGCTGGAATGTGCTGCTATCGGCGTATTCCGAAAAGTACTCGTTGATCGGCGTCGCCCAGCAGTCCAACAGGAGGTTGGAATCGTAGGTGAGGCGGAACAACAGGTTGCTGTAGAGCGTAAAAACGCTCAAATCGTCGTCCAGTCGATCCGCAAAACGCAGGAATTCGTCCAGGCGCGCAAGCGTCCGCTGACGGTATACCTGGGCAGACTCGTATACGGCGGGCAGCCCACAGTGAGCAACGGCCAGGCAGGCATCTACCCTTTCAATGCCTGCTTGCTCGCAGAGCTTGCGGGCCAGGCCCGACTCTCCCGGGCTGTAAGAAAAATCGATGGCCAATGCCTGGGAATGCTGCGCCGCTTGTTCGATGAACTGGCGCGAAGTCCAACGCGGCACCCCATGAACGGTGTCGCTGTCGCTTGGCTGGTCATCAACAGCGGCAATGACATGGCTGGGGTGCTGGACGATCCTTGGGCCATAAATGTTGCCAATGTCCGAGCGCGGTTGGAGCAGAAAGAGGGGGCGCTGCTCGAAACCTGGGATCAGCGGATCCAGGGAAGGCGCAACGCTCAGTTGCTCAATGCCCGCGCTGGTGCAGAGGTCATTTGCAAACGCCCGTCCGCGCGGGCTGCAAGAGAAATCGATAGCGATCGCATCCGCATACTGACCCGCCTTGACCAGAAACTCCTGACTGCTCCAGCGCGGCGCGCCGTGGATGCGGTCCAGGTGGATGCTTTGATCATCAATTGCGGCAACAACATGGCGCAGTTTGGCAACGACCCCGGGACCATGCACCACGCCTGCATAGGACTCGGGAGCGACGAGGAATACAGGGCGGTTGGCAATCGCGGGTAGACGCGCAATGACATCCTCGAGTGCAGGGCGCTCCTGCTCCGCAATACTTAGAATCCGTTGACGAAGCTGCTCATTTCTTGAGTTCATGAACGTCATCTCTCGTAGGTATGAATGGGGGTGTCGTAGCGGGCGTCGAAATAGGTCTTGGCAGGCACGTCCTCGCGGTAGACACGCGGCCAGCCAAGTTCGCAGCTTCGGCCCACCTTGACGCCTGCGCGCACGATGGCGCCGGTACGCAGGATGCTGTTGCCGCCGATTTCGACGCCAGTGCCGATTTGAACGCCATGCTCTATCCAGCATGAGGGTTTGATGCGGCATGCTGGCCCAATGTGCGCTCCGGCATGGATGACGGTGTTGTAGTCGATCCTGCACCCGTGCCCGACGACAGCATTGGCACCCACGAACGCGTTGAGCCCGATGACCGTGTCAGCGCCGATGGCGGCGCTGGAGTGGATGAAGGGCTCCAGCTTGAAGCCACGTTCCATTGCGGCCTGCATCAGCTCCATGCGCTTGAAGTTGCCGAAGCGTTCGTCGAACGCCACGAACATGGCCCCGTCGGTCGGATTCAGTCCATCCAGCACACCAAGATCGAATTCGTGTTCCCAGTCTTGTGGCACGCCGATCCTGATGACCGTCTCGTCCTGACGCGCCTGCTTCCAGGCGTGAAACGCCAGGTCGAGGTATTCGCTGTGGCCGATGATCCACCTAGATTTCATGTTCGGTCTCCATCAGCATCGTGTACCAGCGTTCGACCAGGCGATTCATGGATTCGTAGTCACCCTGGGTGGGCAGGGGGGCGTCTGTGTGCAATGCGGACTGCACCCGCTCCATGATTTCCACGTCTTCGCCCACCACCGTCTTGCTGCCGTGCATTTGTGCCAGTAGCACTTGGCTGGAAGAACCGTAAGGCTGTTTCCTGCGTGCGCTAAACCAATAGATTTCCAAATCGGTCGTGTCCGGCGCAACGGGGATATGGTGTTCCAGGGTGAAAGAATAGCCGCCGTTGGGACTGGCGATATGCATGTTCGGGAAGGCCAACCAGTTGAAGTAGGCATCCTGCTTGCCCCAGCGTTCCACTTTATCGTGCCAGCCGAAGTGCTGAAGGTTGGGTATGGGTGCTTCCGGGCCGCCGAAACTGAAGCGGCGCATTTCGCGCCTCAAGGCAGCGGGCGAGCTGTCTTGCAAAGCTTCCGTGGACTCCTCGGCTTGTTCTTCGTTTACCTCGGCAAAGAAGCTGACACTCTTGGCTAAGGTCTTAGGGTGGACGAAGCGCGGGTGATTGGCATCCCGGAGATTTTCGTAAGCGAGTTTCCAGTTGTACCGGCCACGCCATGTGGTCACCATGACCTCAGTGTCATAGGCGTTGGAACTACTTTCCAGCAAGGCGATGAAGTCTGCCGAAAACTGCTCCTCAATCGGCATCGGGTTGGGATCGAGGTTGACGAACAGCAGGTTGCCCACCTCGCGCAGCGCGAACTCGCGCAGCTTCAGACCGTGCCGTTCCTCATCGCCGAAGCCATATAGGGCATCGCACTCGGGGATGTTCTCAACCCGGCCGTCGGCGTCGTACTTCCATGCATGGTAAGGGCAGACCAGCGGGCGCTTTCCCACCGCAGTGGTCTGTAGCAGCGCGCTGCGGTGCAGGCAGACGTTCTCGAACGCGCGCAGGCAGCCCTGGAAGTTCTGGATCAGCACCGGAATGCCAGCGAGCCTGCGGGTGATGAAGCAGTTGTTATCTGGGACAAGCGTCTTAAGGCCGGCAAACAGCCAGACCTTGCGGAAGATCTTGCGCTGTTCGCGGGCAAAGATGTCCGTCGACAGGTAGTAGCTGGGGTGCATTCGTGATCGCATCGGCGCGGCGTCCTCAGGAATCCTTGTGGTAGATGACCCGGGCCGGGTTGCCGAACACGCTGGCGCCGGCCGGCACGTCCTTGACCACGACCGCACCGGCGCCGACGACGGCGCTGTCGCCGATCTGGATGCCGGGCAGGATGGTGGCGTGCGGGTGCACGATGGCGCGCTCACCGATCCGCGCGCCGCCGCCGACGAAGGTCATCGCCCCGATCTGCGCGTAGTCACCGACATGGACGTCGTGCCCGAGCATGGTGTTGGCATGCACGTTGGCGAAGTCGCCCAGCCACACGTCGGGGCTGAGCTGTACGCGATGGCTCAGGAAGCAGCCCTGGCCGATGTGCACGCGCGGGCTCAGGAACGCGCCAGTGAGGATCGGAATGAATTGCGCGCCTTGCGCCAGCAGTGGCTGCGCATAGCGCTGGCGCGCATGCGGATCGCCGATCGCGCAGACGAAGCGTTCTTCGTCCTGCGGCTGGTACGCGAGCGGACTGCCGACGATGGTCAGGTCGCAGCCCATGCCGTCCAGCATCTGCGGGCGCGTGTCGAGAAAGCCCACCGGACGCCACTGCGTTCCGCACGCCGGATCGCCCTGCATCTGCGCCAGGACCTCGCGACCCCATCCGCCGGCGCCGATGATCAATACGGGATGGGTCATAGGATCGAGCCGCCGTCCATGACCAGACTGGTCCCGGTGACCCAGCGGCTGGCGTCCGCCAGCAGGTAGATCGCGGCATTGGCCACGTCCTGCGGCTCGCCCAGGCCCAGCGGATGCCGTGCCTTCTGCGCCTCAAGCTGGTCGGCGCCCCACATCGGCGTGGCCACGGCCGACGGGGAAATGCCGTTGACCCGAATCCTGCGCTTGGCCTGTTCCAGCGCCAGGCACTTGATGATGCCGATGAGGCCAGCCTTCATCGCCGAATACGGTCCTACGCCGCGCGTGCCGAGGTGCGCGGCGGTGGATAGCATGAACACGATCGAACCCTGCGCGGCGATGGAATTGGCCTGCAGCAGGCGCTGCGTCAGCATCACCGGTGCCAGGAAGTTGACCGTGTACATCTCCGTCATCGCCGCCTCGGTCAGCTGCCGGATCGGGCAGTGCTTCTGCATGCCTGCGCAGTGCACCAGGCCATGCACCGTCACGCCGGCCGCGGCGACCAGCGCCTCGCGATCG
>NZ_CAPJ01000080.1 GCF_000331775.1 Xanthomonas translucens pv. translucens DSM 18974 | reverse complement strand
GGTGCGGCGTCGCCACCGTCCAGCGGCGTCACATGGACCAGGCGCACGTCGCCGTCGCCGCGGTACCAGCCCATGGCGCGCACGCCGCGGCGGAAATCGTCGTGGCCCTGGTCGCCGATCCCCGGTTGGTCGCGGCCGGCCTGACTGTATTGGTCCTGCGTCACCCGGAAGCGGGTCAGCGGCCTGGCCAGCAGGGCGAGGTTGCCGCGGTGCAGCAGCTTGGCGTACAGCGCCAGGTCGCCGACCCAATGGATCACCCGGCCATCGAGCATCATCAGCTGATCGCCGATCTCCAGCAGATCCTGGCGCCGGCACAGCACGCAGCTGGGCTCGCCGATGAAGTTGATGGTGTGATCGGCGAGGAAGGACAGCAGTTCGGGGCCGTCGAGCAGCACGTCGCCGGCGAACGGGAAGCTGGTGGCGTGGATGTCCGGCAGCGGCGCGTCGTCGCCGTCGATGCGCTGCCGGCGCGAGGAGGCCAGCACCACGTCGGGGCCGGCCTGCATGGCCCGCACCAGCGCGGCGATGCAATCGGGTTCCAGCACGTCGTCGTCGTGCAGGAATTTGACGTATTCGCCCTGCGCCAGGCCGATGCCCTTGATGGTGCTGCCCAGTTCGCCGTGACGGAACGGGTTGCGCTCGTAGCGGATCGGGAAGCTCGCGCTTGCGCGCTTGCGCTCCACCGCCGCGGCGATCGTGCCATCGGGATTGTCGTCGCAGATCACCAGTTCCAGCGCCGGATAGGTCTGGCCCAGCACGCTGTCGAGCGTCCGCTCGAAGTACCGGAACTTGTAGGCCGGCATGACGATGCTGACCAGGGAGTTGGGAGTCATGCAGGGTGGACCGTGTTCGAGGGTTGGACAGCTGGAACTCATGGCATTGTCGGGGATTCGGCAACCACACGCATACAGGCATCGGCGCGAGCGTGATCCGCCACTTGGAATATGCGTATTTTGATTGTGCGGCGTGAGGTTGCTGAATTCAGGCAAGCCTGAATGCGCAGAGGCGCGGTTGGCTGTGCCGATGCCGACCATCAAATGAGGGCTGGTTCTCAGTAATCGAGCAATGCCAATTGTAAGCTCGATGGGCCGCGAATCGCTACTGGAGAATGACCACATCCCGGTATTATTAAGTATTCGAAGCCAGATGCTATCCACTATCGGAGAAGTGATGAATTTCCGAAAAATTCTTGTTTTTACAATCCTCATCATGGCGGTAGGTAAATTTTTGGATAATACACTTCGAAATTAAATATTTAAGGACCTTCATGTCATGCCAGATGCAATCTCAGGTGCCAATATTTATGTAAAAAGCGGTACGCGCGCGCAGTTTGATACTGCTGCGACGGCTGGTGAACTCGCTGCCAGTGAGCCAATTTCATCACCGATGAAGGTCGGTTCGCGATGGGTACTAGCGCGAATAGCTACGTTACTTACGCCGTTGCCTTGACTCAGGATTTGTCTTTGTATGTCTCCAGCACGGGCAGTGATTCCAATGATGGGCTAAGCGCCGCGACGGCATTTCAGACCATACAGCATGCTGTAAATGTACTGCGAACACGTTATTCGCTATGCGGCTATACGGTATTTATCAATGTCGCAGACGGGACTTAGAGCGGCTAACAAAACTCTGGAAGTCGCCGTAGGCAGATGACGCAACAGGCCATGGACAGCAGAGCCAAGTGGATATCGATCCGGCGTTCAAA
>NZ_CAPJ01000081.1 GCF_000331775.1 Xanthomonas translucens pv. translucens DSM 18974 | reverse complement strand
CGAGTTGCTGGTCGCGCCGGGGATGCCCTGCGGGCCGGCCGCGGCGGTGCTGCTGTCGCTGACCTGCTCGCTGCGCAGCTTCGGCGGCTCGCCGTTGTACAGCTCGCGCGCTTCCTCGGTGACCGAGAAATCCATGTCCACGCTGACTTCCGGATTGACCCGACCGGTGCCGGTCATCGGCTCCAGCAGCTCGCGGATGCGCTGGTTGTAGGAGCTTTCCTGGCGCCGCACCTGCTCGAACTGGGCCGCGTTCAGGGCCGCATCGCTGTTCGGGTCGGCGATGGTCAGCATGCGCCCGCTCTGGTCGACCACGGTGACCCGCTCCGGGGTCAGGTCGGGGATGCTGGAGGCGACCATGTTGACGATCGCATCGACCTGGTTGCGCTCCAGGGTGGTGCCGCCGCGCAGTTCCAGCACCACCGAGGCGCTGGCCACGTCGCGCTGGCGGGTGAACGCGCTGGGCTTGGGAATGGCCAGGTGCACCCGCGCCTCGCGCACCGGGCGTAGGCTGGCGATGGTGCGCGCCAGTTCGGTCTCCAGCGCGTGCTGGTAGCGTGCGTTCTCGACGAACTGGCTGACGCCGAAGCCCGGATCCTTCTCCATGACCTCGAAGCCCATGTTGCCGCCGTTCTCGGTCAGGCCGGAGCCGGCCAGCTTCAGCCGCGCGTCGTAGAGCTTGTCCTCCGGCACGGTGATCGCGCCGGTGGTCTGGTCGAGCTTGAACGGGATCTGCGCGGTGCGCAGCAGGTCGGTGGCCTCGGCCGTGCCTTTTTCGTCCAGGCCGGTGTACAGCGGGGTGTAGGCGGGCTTCTGCGACCAGAAGAACACGAACAGGCCCGCGGCCACGGCCACGGCGATCATCGCCATTAGACCGATGCGGCGGGTGATCTGCAGGCTCTGCAGGCGATCGAACCAGGCGCCTGCCTTTTCGCCGCTGAGAGTGTCTTTGCTGAGCGCAAGAGCCATCGTTATCTACCTTACAGCGGCATGTTCATCACGTCCTGGTACGCCTGGACGAGTCGGTTGCGGACTTCCACGGTGGCGCGGAACGCCACCTGGGACTGTTGCGCGGCCATCATCACCTTGGCCAGGCCGGCGTTGGGATCGCCCATTTCGAAGGCCTTGGCCAGATCGCCGGCCTTCTGCTGGGTTTCGTTGACGCCGCTGATCGCGCTGCGCAGGGTGTCGCTGAAGCTCGGACCCTGCGTGCCCTGGGTCCCGGTGAGGCCTTCGATCGCATTGCTGCGTCCGGCATCGGCCACCTGCGCAGGCGCGGCCTGGCCGACCTGGCTCTGGTAGCTGCGGATCTGCGAGAGGATGGAACTGATGGAGTCGCTCATACGGGGGATGTCCATGCCGGGGGCGGCTACCCGGGATGGATGCAAGCGGTGTGCCGAAACGACTGGCGCCGCGATCGCCCGTGCTCACGGGCGGGGGCGAAGGCGCGGCGCGTGGCCGCGTGCGCCGGTCGCAGCGGTCGGCGTCGGCTTCCCGTCGTGCTCCGGTGACCGCACTCAGCCGTGGGTGCCGGCCCTTTGACGCGCCGTGCCTCGTGCGGTTCCGGGCTAGGTCCGAGCGCCGTCGCCGGTGCAGCGGCTCAGTCCGGCAACCACGCCGCGCGCCAGGCCTGCAGGTTGGCGCCTTCCAGCATCCAGTCACGGCGCACCGCCGCGTGCAGCGCCGCGCCGGCCGCGGCACGCGCCTGGGCGTCGGCCAGGTGCATGCGGATCGCATTGACCCAGTCGCGGAAGCGGTTCTTGACCAGGGTCGCTGGCAACCCGTTCTGGTAGGGCGGCAGGTCGCTGGCCACCACCGGGTAGCCGCAGGCGCCGTATTCGAGCAGGCGCAGGTTGCTCTTGCAGCGGTTGAACAGGTTGTCTTCCAGCGGCGCCAGCGCCAGGTCCAGGCGCAGCGCGGCCAGGGCCTGCGGATAGCGTTCGAAGTCCACGCCCGGGTGCACCTCGGCCACGTGCGGGCGCAGCCGCTGCGGGCACATGCCCATGAACACCCAGTGCACCTCGCCGGCCAGCGCCTGCACCACGTCGGCGATCAGTTCCAGGTCGCCGGTGTGGCTGGCGCCGCCGGCCCAGCCGACCCGCGGCTTGGCGCCGGCGCTGGTCCTGGCCGGCGCGGGCAGATCGCCCCACATGCGCGGATCCAGCCGGTTGTGGACCACGCGGATGTCCGCATGCAGGCCGGCCAGGGCCTCGGCCAGGGCGGGGGTGGACACCACCACCCGGTCCACCAGCGCCGCGGCGCGGCGCAGCGAGCGCAGCACGTCCTTGGGCATCTGCTCGCGATGCACGCTCTTCAGCGGCAGGTTGGGCAGGTAGTCGTCCAGTTCGTAGACCTTGAACGCGGCGGAGAAGCGGCGCATGCGCTCCATCTTCGCCAGTTCGGCGTCGCCGACCCGGCGCTGCACCACCACCGCATCGGAGGCGATGCGCTCCATCTCCACCGGGTCGAGCAGGCGCGCGTAGTAGATGCCGTCGATCTGCCCGGCCTCGGCCAGCGCCTGGAACGGCTGGATCACCCGGTAGTGGCCGCTGCCGAACGCATCGCCGGGATGCGCCAGGATCCGCGGCAATGGCTTCCACGCCAGCGGCTGCCAGGAGAACTCGGATTCGCCGAGCTTGAAGCCGCCCGCCTGCTCCAGGCCCAGGCTCGGCGAGTACGCGGGATCGTGTGCCATGACCGGCAGCCAGCGTTGCAGCAGCGCGTCGTCCGCGCGTTGCGGCCGCGGCGGCGCGGCGGGCTGCAGCAGCAGCGCTTCCGGCGTCCACAGGGTCCACTCGCCCAGCGCCGCGGCGCGCAGGCACAGGTCCACGTCGGCACCGCCGTCGGCGAAGCCGCCCGCATCGAACCCGGACAGCCGCTCGAACAGGTCGCGTCGCACCAGCATGCAGCGCTCGGACACGGCGCTGTAGCGGTGCGCCACCTGCAGCCGGCCCATGTAGCCGGCCTGCGCCATCGGCTCGCCGGCGAAGGCATGGCCGGCGCCGGGCAACAGCCCGGGCAGCAGGCCCGCGTGGGTGATGGTGGCGTCCGCGGACACGCCCTTGGCGCCGACGATGCCGACCTCCGGTCGCTGCGCATGGTTCATCAGTTCGTGCAGCCAGCGGCCCTGGACCACGGCGCTGTCGGCGTCCAGGAACAGCAGGTAGTCGCCATGCGCCTGGGTCGCGGCCAGGTTGCGCGCCTCGGCCTGGGCCACGCGTTGCTCCAGCGCGAACACGCGGATGCGGCCGTTGCCCAGTTCGGCCACCGCCTGCAGCCACGCGCCGACTGCCGGCGAGTCGCTGGCGTTGTCGACCAGCAGCAGTTCGTAGGCCGGGTAGGCGGTGGTCTCGAGCAGGCCGACCACCAGGCGCTGCAGGGCCGGCAGATTGTCCTGGGCGATGGTCACGATCGAGACCGGGGCTTGCTGGGCGTGGCCGTAGTCGATGCGCTGCAGACCGCCTGGCAGCGCATGGACCTGGGCGGCCGCATAGCCGCGTGCGCGCAGGTGACTGGCGACGGCGCGCTGGCGCGCCTCGGCGCCCGCGGCAGCGTCGGTCGGTGGCGCGATCAGCAGCGGCTCGGGCAGATGCGCCAGGCTGGCGCCGGCATCGCGCTGGAACAGGCGCAGGATCAGCTCCAGTTCCAGCGCGCCGGCGTGGTCGGTGTCGAATCCACCGAGCTCCTGCACCACATCGCGACGGAACACCCAATGTCCTGCAGTCGCCAGCGGATTGCCCAGCAACAGGTCCAGATCCGGATCTGGGCGCAGCACCGGGGCCAGCGTCTGGCCGTCCAGCGCCAGCCATTCGTCGGCATACAGCGCGCTGCAGTGCGGCTGCTGCGCCAGTTCCAGAACCAACCGCAGCAGACCGCCCGCGCAGAAAAAGGTGCCTGCGCGGGCGCACAGGAACCAGTCAGAGTGGCCGAGTTCGGCCAGTGCGGCGTTGAGGCCGGCGGCCTCATCGACGGACGCCAGCGGCAGATGTCGGACCCGCGGATCCGGCCATGGCGTGGCCGTCGCGGCGCCGAGCACGGCCACGCTCAGGGTGGCGAAGGCGGCGCCGTCCAGCAGCAGACTATGGAGGCTGGCGTGCAGCGCGGCCGCGTCGGCGTTGCGCGCGTCCAGCAGCA
>NZ_CAPJ01000082.1 GCF_000331775.1 Xanthomonas translucens pv. translucens DSM 18974 | reverse complement strand
CCTCGCCCTGCTTGGCGTCGGCCTTGCTGCCCTTGGACGGCGCTTTGGCCGGGGCCTTGGCTTCGTCCCCGTTCTTCTGGCTGTCGCGTGCGGCCTGTGCGCCGGCCTGCGCGCTGCGTGACGGCTCGGTAGCGGTGTCTTCCTCGCTCTGCGGGCGTTTGGCGGCGGCGTCCTTCTTGTCGGTCGCGGCCTGCTGCGCCTTGTTGGCGTTCGGCCGCGGCGCCGGCTTGGGCGCGGCGCGCGCGCCGTCGTTGCCGAGCAGCTTGTCGAAGTCCTGGCCGCCGCTGCGGCCCTGGCCCTGCGGATCGGCGTTGCTGGCGGAGGCGCTGGCGCGGGCGTTGCCGCCCAGCGCGGAAAGTGGATTGCTCATCGGTTGTCTCCGTTGTCGTAGTCGCTGTCGGCGGCGGCCGCGGCCACCGCCAGGCGCACCCGGCGCGCGCCGAGGTCGTCCATCTCGCGCTGGCTGCGGCGGTCGTCGACCTTGCGCTCCTGGGCGCGGTAGCTGGCCGCCAGTTGTTCCAGCACCTGCTTGTCGCGGCTGGCCAGCAGCAGCCGGCTGCGTTCCATTTCCACCTTCTCGCGATTGCGGTCCACGGTCTGGCACTGCTGCTGCACGGCGCTTTCCAGGCGATCCAGGAAGGCGCGGCGGTTGGCCAGTTGCGCCAGGCTGGTCGCGGACATCTGGCCGTTGGCGTATTCCTCGGCGTAGCGGCGCAGTTCTTCCAGCCGCGACTCGTGGGTCTCCAGCGCGCGCTGGCGCTCGGCCAGGTCGCGGGCGACCTCGTCCTCGTGCTGCTGGGCGCGGCGCAGCAGGGGATCGATACGCTGTGATTGCATCATTGCTTAGTTCTCACGTTCGACCAGGCGCTTCAACGCGGCCTGGCTGTGGGGCAGATCTGCGGCCTTGGCGACATCCTGTCCGAGGAATTCCATGATCTCCGGCCAGCGCTCCAGCGCCTCGTCCACGGCCGCATCGTTGCCGCGCTGGTAGGCGCCGATGGTGATCAGGTCGCGGTTGGCCGAGTACGCCGAGACCAGCCGCTTCAGCGCGCGGATGCGCAGCCGCCACGGCTCGTCGGCGATGTCCTGGACCACGCGGCTGACCGAGGATTCCACGTCGATGGCCGGATACAGGCCGCTGTCGGCGACGCGCCGCGACAGCAGGATGTGGCCGTCGAGGATGGCGCGGGCGGCGTCGGCGATCGGGTCCTGCGGATCGTCGCCTTCGGTCAGCACGGTGTAGAACGCGGTGATCGAGCCGCGGCCCTTGGCGCCGTTGCCGGCGCGCTCGACCAGCGCCGGCAGCTTGGCGAACACCGACGGCGGGTAGCCGCGGGTAGTCGGCGGCTCGCCGACCGACAGGCCGATCTCGCGCTGCGCCTGGGCGAAGCGGGTCAGCGAATCCATCAGCAGCAGCACGTTCAGGCCCTGGTCGCGGAACCATTCGGCGATCGCAGTGGCGCGGTAGGCGCCGTGCAGGCGCGCCAGCGGTGGGCGGTCGGCCGGCGCGGCCACGACCACGGCGCGGCGCAGGCCTTCCTCGCCCAGCGTGGTCTCGACGAAATCGCGCACTTCGCGGCCGCGTTCGCCGATCAGCCCGACCACGATCACATCGGCCGCGGTGTAGCGGGTCATCATCCCGAGCAGGGTGGATTTGCCGACGCCGGAGCCGGCGAACAGGCCCACGCGCTGGCCGCGGCCGATCGGCAGCAGCGCGTTGATCGCGCGCACGCCCACGTCCAGCGGCATGGTGATCGGTTCGCGCGCCAGCGGGTTGATCGAGATGCCGGCCATGCCGACCGAGCCTTCGGCACGGATCGGGCCCTTGCCGTCCAGCGGCACGCCGTCCGAATCGATGACCCGGCCGAGCAGGCCTTCGCCCACTTCCACGCCGCCGCGGCGGCGCACCGGCACCACCCGCGCGTTGGGCAGCAGGCCGTGGGTTTCGGCGCTGGGCATCAGCGAGGTGCGCTCGCCGGAGAACCCGACCACCTCGGCATCGACCCAGCCGCCGTCGACCTCGACCCTGCAGGTGGCGCCCATCGGCGCCTCGCAGCCGACCGCTTCCAGGGTCAGCCCGACCGCGCGGCGCAGGATGCCTTCGCGGATCAGGCCGCGGCCGGCGGCGGCGTCGAGGCCGAGCTGGCCCAGGCGCGAGGCCAGGCGCAGGTTACGCGCGTCCAGCCAGTCGGCCGGATGGGTGCCGGACAGCGCGCTCACAGGCCCGCTCCGGACTTGCGCAGCACCGTCTCCAGCGCCGCGCGCAGGCGTGCTTCCAGGGTGCCGTCGATGCGTACCGCTTCGGCGTGCACGCGCAGGTCGCCGCGGCTCAGGGTCAGGTCCGGCACCAGCCGGGTGCCGTCGGCCATCGAGGCCAGCAGCGGGGTCAGTGCGGCGATGTCGTCCGGGTGCAGGCGCACCTCGACCTCGCGGCGCGCGCCGCCGACCGCGTCCAGCGCCTCACCGACCAGTTCGGCCAGCAGCGCCGGATCGGCCTCGTAGGCGCGTCCGACCAGGCTGCCGGCGATGCGCACGGCCAGTTCGCCGAGCGCGCCGACCACTTCGTTTTCCAGCCGCGCCAGCGGCCGCGAGAAATTATCCAGGATGCCTTCGATCTGCGCGGTCAGGCGACGGATCTCGGCCTGGCCCTGGGCCAGGCCCTCGCTGTGGCCGCGCTCGAAGCCTTCGTGCTGCGCTGCGGACTCGATCGCCTGGATGTCTTCCAGGGTCGGCGGGCGCAGGACCGGTTCTTCGGGCAAGGCGTCCTCGAACTGCGGCTCCGGTGCCGGCGCGGCATTGAGCTCCGGCGCGAACCAGCGCACCACATTGCCGCTCATACCATCGCCTCCGCACCCGCGCCGCCGAGGCTGATCACGCCCTCATCGGCCAGCCGGCGCACGATCGTGAGGATTTCCTTCTGCGCGCCTTCCACATCGGCCAGGCGCACCGGGCCGCGCGCTTCCATGTCCTCGAGCAGGATTTCGGCGGCGCGCTGCGACATGTTCTTGGTGATCTTCTCGCGCACCTTGATGTCGGCGCCGCGCAGGGCCAGGCCGAGGCGGTCGCCGCTGACTTCACGCAGCAGGGTCTGCAGCGCGCGGTCTTCCAGCTCGATCAGGTTGTCGAACACGAACATCAGGTCCTGGATGCGGGTGCTGAGCTCGGCGTCGATCTTGCCGATCGCCGCCAGCACGCCCTGGTCCTGGCCGCTGTCCATGAAGTTGAGGATGTTGGCGGCGACCTTGACTCCGCCGACGTTGGACGATTTCAGCCCCTGGTTGCCGGAGAACTGCCGCTCCATGATCTCGTTGAGTTCGTTCAATGCGTTCGGCGGGATGCCGTCGAGGGTGGCGATGCGCATCAGCACATCGGCGCGCACGCGCTCGGGCAGCAGCTTCAGCGCCTCGGCGGCCTGGTCGCTGTCCAGGTGCGCCATGACGATGGCGATGATCTGCGGGTGCTCATTGCGCACCAGGTCGGCGACCGCGCGCGGATCCATCCACTTCAGCGTGTCCAGGCCGGTGGTGTTGCGGCCGAGCAGGATGCGGTCGATCAGGCCGCCGGCCTTGTCCGCGCCCAGCGCCTGCACCAGCACGTTGCGGATGTAGTCGTCGGCGCCCACACCCAGCGAAGTCTTGCTGCCGAGTTCGGCGTTGAACTCGTCCATCACCTTCTCGACCTGGTCGCGCGAGATGCCGCTCATGGTGGCCATGGCGATGCCGATCTTCTGCACCTCCTTGGGGTCCATGTGCTTGAGCACTTCGGCCGCATCGCTTTCGCCGAGCGACAGCAGCAGCACCGCGGCGCGCTGGGTTCCGTTCATTGCGGACGTATCAGGCTTCACTGGCCACCCATCCCTTCACGACTTGCGCGACACGCTTGGAATCCTGCTTGACCGCCTCGCGCGCCAGGCGCAGACGCTCTTCGTAGGCGTCGGGCAGGGCGATCGCGGGACGGCTGCCGCCGGCGATGCTGGCGGTGTCGTCGGCCATCGACGGCAGCAGCGGGTCCTCGTCGTCCAGCATCGACACATTGGCATTGTGCGGCTCGGACTTGTCCTTGCCGGCATTCTTGGCCGGCGCCGGGCCGGCGATCTGGCGCAGCGCCGGGCGCAGTACGCCGAACAGCAGGGCCAGCACCACCGCCGCGCCGAGCAGCAGGCGCAAGCCGTTCATCACCCGCGGGTCTTCCCACCAACCCGGCTTGTCCGCCGCTTCGGGCGCTTCGCGCACGAACGGGGCGTTCATCACCGACACGGTGTCGCCGCGCTCGGCGTTGAAGCCGACCGCCTGCTTGACCAGGCCTTCGATGCGGGTCAGCTCGGCGGCGCTGAGCGCCTGCTCGACCATCTTGCCCTTGGCGCCGGGGCGCGGCACATGGTCGACCAGCACCGCCACCGACACGCGCTTGATCCGGCCCGGCGGCTGCCGGGTGTGCTGCAGGGTGCGGTCCAGCTCGTAGTTGCGGGTGGCGCTCTTTGAGCTTTCTGTCGGGGTCGCGGCGGCCGCCTGCTGGGCGTTGGCC
>NZ_CAPJ01000083.1 GCF_000331775.1 Xanthomonas translucens pv. translucens DSM 18974 | reverse complement strand
CATGGTCATTTGTCCTTGCGCAGCTTCTGCGCCAGCAGCTGGGCGAAATCGGGGAAGTGCTTGAGCTGCCCGAGGTTCGGCAGCGACGGCGCCGGCGCTTGCGGCAGCGGCTCGGGCAGGTGATGCAAGGTGCGTACCCCGCCCGGCGACACCCCGAGCAGCAGCTGCTCGCCGTTGACGTCGATCACCACCACGCGCTCCTTGGCGCCGACCGCCAGGCTGGCCACCACGCGCAGGCCCTCGGCCGGGCGGAAGCCGCTGCCGGGCAGGCGCTTGAGCACCCAGGCCATGCCCAGGATCAGCGCCAGCACCAGCAGCAGGGCGAACACCGCGCCGATCAGGCTGGGCGGCGAGGGCGCGGCGCTGCCGACGCCCGAGGCGGACTTGGCCGCCTGGGTGGCGGCTGCGAGCAGTAGGCTCACCGCAGTCTCCGGATGCGCTCGCTGGGGCTGACCACGTCGGTCAGGCGCACGCCGAAGCGGTCGTTGATCGTCACCACCTCGCCGTGCGCGATCAGGGTGCCGTTGACGTACACGTCCAGCGGCTCGCCGGCGCCGCGCTCCAGTTCCACCACCGAACCCTGGTTGAGCTGCAGCAGGTTGCGGATCGGGATGCGGTTGCGCCCGACTTCCAGCGACAGCGTCACCGGTACGTCCAGGATCATGTCCAGGTTCAGTTCGCCGCCGTCGCTGCCGGCTTCCGGCTGCAGGCTGTCGAACTGGGCCGGGACCGGCTCGGGGATTTCGTTCTGGCTCATGACGCGTCTTCCTGCAGGGCGGGGGTGGGGCGGCGGCGCAGCGCGCCCGGGGGTTGGGTCGAAGTGATCTTCACGGCGTTCTGGCCGCGCGAAATGCCGAACTCGCCGGTGAACACCGGGATGTTCTCCACGCACAGCGGCACGTGTTTGGGCAAATCGATCGGCAGCACGTCGCCGATCTTCAGCCGGGTCAGCTCGCGCAAGGTCATCTGTTTCTGCGCCAGCACGCTGGAGACGGTGACCTCGGCGGTATTGAGCTGCTCGCGCAGCATGATGTTCCAGCTCTCGTCGCGGTCCACGCGGTCGCTCTGGATGCCGGCGTCGAGCAGTTCGCGGATCGGTTCCAGCATCGAATACGGCAGGGTGATGTGAATCTCGCCGCCGCCGCCTTCCAGCTCCACGTGGAAGCGGCTGACCACCACGTATTCGCGCGGGGTGACGATGTTGGCGAAGTGCGGGTTGACCTCGGAATTGAGGTACTCGAACTCCACGTCCATCACCGGCGCCCAGGCCTCGTGCAGGTCGGCGAAGGTCTGCTTGAGCATCAGCTGGATCACGCGCATCTCGGTCGGCGTGAATTCGCGGCCTTCGATGCGGGTGGGGTAGCGGCCGTCGCCGCCGAAGAAGTTGTCGACCACGGTGAACACCAGGGTCGGCTCGAACACGATCAGGCCGGTACCGCGCAGCGGCTTGAACTTGATCAGGTTGAGATTGCTCGGCACGTACAGCGAATGCATGTAGTCGTTGAACTTGATCAGGTCGATGCCGCGCACCGACATGTCGGCCGAACGCCGGATCAGGTTGAACAGGCCGATGCGCCACAGCCGCGCGAAGCGTTCGTTGACCATCTCCAGGGTCGGCATGCGCCCGCGGATGATCCGGTCCTGGCTGGAGAAATCGTACTGGCGCGCTTCGCCGGGCTCCGGCGGTGCCGGCCCGGTGTCCACCGCGCCGGCATCGACGCCATGCAGCAGGGCATCGATTTCGTCTTGGGAAAGCAGATCGGTCATCGTCGTCGGCCCTTACTGGGTCACGAAGCTGGTGAACAGCAGCTCTTCCACGCACTTCTTGCCGGTCTCGGCGGTCATCAGCTTCTGCGCGTCGGCCAGGGCCGCGGCCTGCAGCTTCTTGCGCCCGGCGATGTCGGCGATGTCCTGCGCCTGCACCTGCGAGAACAGCATCAGCAGGTGCGCGCGGATCGCCGGGGCGTTCTCGGTGATCAGCTTCAGCTCTTCCGGGTCGCGGGTCATCAGCTGCACTTCCATCTGCAGATAGTGCGGGCCGTCGTCCGGGCTACCGTTGAGGTTGACCACGAAGGCCGGATCCATCGCGAAGTATTGCGCCGGCTTGGGCAGTTCGGCCGCCTTGGCCGCGGGCTTGCCGTGTGCGTCGTCGGGCTTCTTCAGGAAGAACCAAGCGCCGGCGCCGCCGCCGCCCAGCACCAGCACCGCGGCGATGACGATGATCAGCAGCTTCTTCTTCGACTTGCCGCCCTCCGGGGCCTCTTTGGGGTCCTTGGCGTCGGCGGATTTCTTCGATTTGTCGGCTGCTGCTGCCACGGATGGGCTCCTTAAGGGGGGACTCTGCCCCTAAGGATGCAATCGGTGTGCCGAAACGGCCAGGTGGGCTTGCCGGATATTTGACGCATGCCGCGACGGCCAGCCATGCGGCCTTATTTGGGGGAGGGACTTCAGTCCCGACGGGCTTTATCGATGACGCCCGTCGGGGCTGAAGCGCCTTCCAGAAGGAGCGGCCGGCGTTAGTCCGGCCGCGATGCTGCCGCTGGATTACGCGTAGGCGTCGAGCAGGCCGCGCTGGCGCAGCACCACCGACGGAATTCCGACGCTGCCCAGCAGTTCGTCGCCAGTGCCGCCGCCGGCATTGCCGCCGTTCGATCCGCCGCCCTGGCGGGCGTTCTGCGAGGCTTGCTGTTGCTGCTGGCCCACGTCCGCCTGGCCGAGCTGGAAGCCGTGCTGGCCGAGCATTTCGCGCAGCCGCGGCAGGCTGTTCTCCAGCGCCTGGCGCACTTCCGGCTGGGCGCTGGAGAAGCTGGCGTTGACCTGGTCGCCGTTCAGATGCAGGCGCACTTCGACCGGGCCGAGGTCGGCCGGGCTGAGCTTGATGTGGGCGTGGCCGATCTTCTGGTCCGCCAGCCAGCTCATGCGTGCGCCCAGTTCGTCGTCGAAGTGGTCGCCGTGCAGGTTCGGGGTCGGGGTCGGCGAGCCGGTGAACGGCGCGGCGGGGTCGGCGCTGCGCGCCGGCGCGTGGATCCCGGCCGTCGCCAGCAGGTTGATCGGATCGGTG
>NZ_CAPJ01000084.1 GCF_000331775.1 Xanthomonas translucens pv. translucens DSM 18974 | reverse complement strand
CAACGGGGGCTGGCAGGAAATGCGACATCGCGTGCGGCAACGGGCAGGGAATTGGAGAAGAAGCGCGCGCATTGCCGCGCCCTGTCCGCCGCGGCAGGCGGCCATGGCGATGCACGCGCGCAGCGCGCGACAATCCTTGGTATCGGCCGCGCTGCGGCTGGGCTTGAGCGGCAACCGCTCAGCGCGGCACGGCGTGTCCCGGCTGCGGGTCCAGGTGTAGTTCGACCCGGTTGCGGCCGCCATGCTTGGCCCGGTACAGCGCGTCGTCGGCGCGGCTGAGCAACTGCTGCAGGGTCTCGCCCGGGCGCTGCCAGGCCACGCCGATCGACGTGGTGATCTCGAGCAGGCCGGCGTCGGTCAGGAACGGCGTGGCGCCGATCGCCTGGTGCAGCGAGTGCAGCCGGTTCTGCGCCGGCGGCAGCAGGCCCGGCAGCACCGCCAGCAGTTCCTCGCCGCCGTAGCGGCCGATCAGGTCGGAGCCGCGCAGGTTCGCGTTCATGCGCCGGCCGACCCGCGCCAGCACCGCGTCGCCGATCAGATGGCCGTGGCGGTCGTTGATCTGCTTGAAGTGGTCCAGGTCGATCATCGCCACCGCCAGCGCGGTGCCATCGCTGCCGCTGCGCTGCATCTGCGCTGCCAAGGCATCGAGGATGCCGACCCGGTTGAGCAGGCCGGTCAGATCGTCGTGGACCGCCTTCAGCGCCAGCGCGGCACGCGCGCGCTCCAGTTCGCGCTTGTCGTGTTCCAGTTCGCAGGTGCGCTCGGCGACCAGCCGCGCCAGGGTGCGCTCGCGGCTCAGCAGTTGCTTCACCCGCCAGCGCCATACCGCGGTCACCAGCAGCGCCGCGGCCAGTGCGTACATCATCCACGCCAGCGGGCTGCGCCACCAGGGCGGCAGGATGGTGAACTCCAGGCGCACCACGTTGCTGCGTGTGCGTTGGCGTTCGTCCAGCGCCTGCACCTCCAGCGCGTAGCGGCCGGGCGAGAGCAGGGTGTAGCTGAGATGCGCCTGCTGGGTGCTGGCCCATTGCTCCTGCAGGCCCACCAGGCGGTAGCGGAAGCCGATGGTGTCGCTGCCGCCGACCGCGCCGGGGACCGAGAAGGCGAACTCGATCGGCTGCTGCGACCAGGGCAGCTGCGCGTCGGCGGTGACCGGTTTGCCGGCGCGGGTGGCGCGCAGCAACTGCAGCCGCAGCGGCCGCACGGCGAACAGCCGCGTCGGGTCCAGGATCTGGCTGACGCCCTTGCTGTTGCCGATCCATACCGAGCCGTCGACGTCCTCGAAGAACGCCGATTCGGAGGTGTCGTCCCACAGCAAGCCATCGGCCTGGGTGACCCGGATCCAGCGCCCACCCGACCACAGGTCCAGGCCCTGGCTGCTGCCGATCCATAGCCGCTGCTGCCGGTCCTGGTGCAGCACGTAGGGCACGATCCGCGCCAGCAGCGGGTCGTCGACCTTGCGCAGGGACACGCTGGCGCTGCGCGGCTCGAAACGCCCACGCCAGACCCCGACATCGACGAACGACAGCCAGACCTCGTCGCTGGCGCTGATGCTGAACTTGCCCAGTTTCGCATCCGGCAGCGCCGCGCCGCGCAGGCGAATCGACTGCCAGCCTTGTGCCTGGCGCAGGTACAGGCCGTTCTGGCCAAGCAGCCACAGACGGTGGCGCGCATCGTAGCCGCCGCCAACGAACTGGTCGCGCGGCAGGTCGCGCGCCGGCTGTGCGCTGTGTTCGCCCGCCGGCAGCAGGAACAGGCCGCGGGTAGTCAGAATCCACAATGTGCCGGCATCGTCGAAGAACATCCATTTCAGCGCCGACAGCACCTTGGTCTGCTCGAGCATGCGGCCGCTGCCGCGGTCCAGCCGCAACACCCGCCCGGACGATTGCCCCAGCCACAGGGTGCCGTCGGCGGCATCGACCAATTGCACCGCCTGCCGCAGTGGCTGCCCGTTGCCGTCGGTCAGCGGACGCATGCGGCCGCTGTCGGGGTCGAGCACGTTGGCGCCCATTTCGCTGCCGACGTACAGGCGGCCGTCGCCGCGGCTGCGCAGGATCGCCCAGGTCGGCGCGGTCGCCAGTCCCTGCGGTTCTTCCCAATGCTGGATCAGGCCATAGCCCAGCCAGCGCTGCACGCCGCGGCCGCGGGTGCCCATCCACAGGCGGCCCTGGCGATCGCTGAGCAGGGGGGAAATGTTGGATGCCAGCGCGCCCAGCCCCTGCGCGCGCTCGAAGGCGCGCCAATGCCCGCCTTCCCAGCGCAGCAGACCGGTATCGCTGCGGGTCAGCACGCGGCCGGCGGCGTCCTCGACCAGGTTGATGCCCACCGTCGTGGTCGACAACGCGCTGCCCGGCGGCGGCGCACGTTCGGTGAAGCCGGTCGCACCGGCCGGCCAGGCCAGCACGTGGTGGATGCCGCGCGCCCACAGCGTGCCGTTGCGGTCGCGCAGCAGCGCCAGCCAGATATCCTCGGGAACGCCGTCGGCGGGGCCGAGCTGGCGCAAGTGGCCTTGCGCATCCAGCCGGCATAGCCGGCGGCCGCAGCCCATCCACAGCGCCTCGCCGATCGCGGTGACGCTGTAAACCTCGGTCAGCGGCGCGGTGTCGGCCGTGCGCAGCGCTGCAACCTGCCAGTCGCCAGCGGCGCCTGCGGAGATCCGCAGCGGCCGTTTGTCGCTGAGCACGACGATGTCGTCGCCGAACGCCGCCAGCGATTGGCCCTCGTCGACCCGCAGGCGTCGCCCGTCGGCCGCGGGAACCGCGGCGAAGCGGCGGCCGTCGCCGACGTACAGCGCATTGGATGTGCCGACCCACATGCGTTGCCGGCGATCCTCGGCGATCGCATGCACCAGTGGACTGCCGAAGCCGGTATCGGCGCCGATCTGTTCGAAGCGTTCGCGTTCGTAGCGGTGCAGGCCCAGTTCGGTGCAGGCCCAGACCACGCCGTGCCGATCGGCGTACAGGCAGTTGATGCTCAGGCCCTGCAGGCCGTCGGCCTGGGCGTAGTTGCGGAAACTGTATTCCTGCGCCGCCACGGCGCCGATGCAGGCGCATAGCGCGAGCACGGCGGCGAGCCGCCACGCGATGCCGCGCGACAGTGAGGGCGACAGCGGCTGGTGGCTGTTCGGTACGGCGATGACTGGCGTCCCCGGAAGGCACTGCGCAAGGGTGGGTGCTGCGCGTGCAGCACCGTTGAAGAGACTATCGGCGCAATCGCGCAAGGCTTGAATCGCGCAAGGCCAGGCAGCGCGCCTGCGCCGGCCGATTCTAAGCGGTGACCTGGCGCGCGGCGTCGAAGGCGGCATCGAACAGGCGCTGCACCGGCGGCCCCATCTCGCCGACCAGCACCGCCAGCAGCGCCAGGCCCAGCACCACCGCCACCGGCAGGCCGAGCTGGATCGGATTCAATGCCGGCGCGGCCTTGGCCAGTGCGCCGAACGCCAGGTTCACCGCCAGCATCGCCACCATTACCGGCAGCGCCAGGGTCACTGCGCCGCGCATCATGCTCATGAAGAAATCCGGCGCCACCGAGGCCATCGCCTGCGCGTCCGGCAGGGCGTTGCCGATCGGCAGCGCCTTGTAGCTGTCCACCAGCAGCGCCACCACCGCCAGATGGCCGTTGGCGGTGAAGAACAGCAGGCCGAAGGCCAGGTAGAACCATTGCCCGATCACCCCGGAGGTGACCCCGCGCAGCGGATCGGCCATCTGCGCGAAGCCCAGGCCGGTGCTCTGCGAGACCAGTTCGCCGGCCATCGCGCCGGCTTCGAAGATCAGCCGCAACATGAAGCCCATGCTCGCCCCGACCGCCAGTTCGCGCGCCACGCTCAGCACCACCGCGGCGTCGAAGCCGTTCCAGTCCGGCACCGGCGGCAGCAGCGGCGCCAGCGCCATCGCCAGCGTCGCCGCCAGCATCACCCGCACCCGCGCCGGCACCGCGCGGCTGCCGACCAGCGGCATCGCCATCAGCATCGCGCCAATGCGCAGCATGGTCCACAGGATCGCGCCGACCATCGCGAAGGCCTGCTGGCCATCGATGACCATTTGGGTGGCGGAATCCATCAGGCGGGGACCGGGGAGCGGGGGGGACAGGCCGGGACCGGGGATCGGCGACCGGGGACCCGATGGGCGCGTATCGGGAAAGCCCCGAGGTTGCCCCTGCTTTTCCCGGTCTCCGGTCCCCGGTCCCCGGTCCCGTTCTCGCCAGCCACGCCTAGCCCCCGATCAGATGCGGAATGCGCTGGAACAGCATGGTGGTGTACTCGACCAGATGCGCCAGCAGCATGCTGCCGGTGGCGAACAGCATCGCGGTCAGGGTGATGACCTTGGCGATGAAGGCGATGGTCGGTTCGTTGAGCTGGGTGGCGGCCTGGAACACGCCGATCACCACGCCGACCACCAGCATCGACAGCAGCAACGGGCCGGCCACCCACAGCACGGTGATCAGGCCGCCGCGCAGTTCGGTCAGGGCCAGTTCGGGACTCATCGGCTCAGACTCCGTTGAAGCTGGCGGCGAGGGTGCCGACCGTCAGCACCCAGCCGTCGACCAGCACGAACAGCAGGATCTTGAACGGCGCGGAGATCAGCATCGGCGACATCATCATCATGCCCATCGACATCAGCACGCTGGCCACCACCAGGTCGATGATCACGAACGGGATGAAGATCAGGAAACCGATCTCGAACGCGGTCTTCAGCTCCGAGGTCACGAACGAGGCCACCAGCACCGGGAACGGGATCGCGTCGGGGCCGCTGTAGGTGCCGTTGCCGGCCATGCCGGCGAAGGTCATCAGGTCGGCCTCGCGCACCTGCGCCAGCATGAACGCGCGCAGCGGCTGGGTGGTCAGGGTCCAGGCGGTCTGGAAGTCGAGCTGGCCGTTGAGGTAGGGGCTCATGCCCTGGCCCCAGGCCTTTTCCCACACCGGCATCATCACCAGCGCGGTCAGGAACAGCGCCAGGCCCATCAGCACCTGGTTGGACGGGGTCTGCCCGGTACCCATCGCCTGGCGCAGCAGGCCGAGTACGATGGTGATCCGGGTGAACGCGGTCAGCACCAGCAGCATCGACGGCAGCAGGGTGAGCGCGGTCATCAGCATCAGGGTCTGCAGCGGCAGGCTCACCTGCTGCGCGCCGACCTTGCCGACGTTCACTTCCGGCAGCGAGGGCAGGGTCGGCGCGGCGTTCTGCGCGGCCGG
>NZ_CAPJ01000085.1 GCF_000331775.1 Xanthomonas translucens pv. translucens DSM 18974 | reverse complement strand
CCGGCGCCGGCTGGGCCATGCCGGCCGTAGCCGGGGAGCGACGCTCGCTGATCGCGGCCATCATCGCCATCGCCGGGTTGGCCGTGGCGCCGGACTTGGCCGCACGCGGCGCGGGGTTGGCGGCCGACACCTGCAGCCGCGGCGCCGGCTCTTCCGGACGCGCCGCGTCCAGGGCCTGCTGCACCAGCGCTTCGTCGTAGTTGCTGGCGGCGACGATCTCGATGCCCTCATCGGTGCGCCGGTTGGACAGGATTACCGCATCCGGACCGTGCTCGTCGCGCACCATACGGAACGCGGTGCGCATGTCGGGAGCTACGAAGCGTTTGATTTTCATGCGGATACCTTCGGGGCGGGGCTCGGGACTCGGGACCCGGGACGCGGCAACAGCTTGGGGGCCGCAGCTTGCGATCGCGTTTGGATGTGGATGTGTTTACGAGAATTCATTTGTCTATTCCGATTCCTGACCGTTGCGCTTCCGAGTCCCGAGTCCCTAGTCCCGGGTCCCGGCTTCAACTAATCGTTCCCACCAGCTTCAGCCGCTTGTCTTCCGGTACTTCGCTGTAGGACAGCACCGACAGCGAGGGCACGCTGTGGCGGACCAGCCTGGCCAGCGCGGCGCGGACTTGCGCCGGCACCAGCACCACGGCCGGTTCGTTGCGCGCTTCCTGCTTGCTGACGCATTCGGCCAGGCTCTGGTGCAGTCGCTCGGCCAAGCCTGGTTCGAGCGCGGCACCGTTGCCTTGCGTAGAGTCTTGCAAGACACGTTCCAATTGCGGGGCCAGGGTGAATACCGGCAGTTCCACCGACATTCCGGCGATTTCCTGGACGATGAAGCGGCCCAGCGCATTGCGCACCGCGGCGGTGAGCACGCCGGGTTCTTGACTCTGCGGGGCGTGCTCGACCAGCGCCTCGACGATCTTGCGCAGCTGCCGCACCGGGATCTTCTCGATCAGCAGGTTCTGCAGCACGCGCACCACCACCGACAGCGGCAGCGCCTTGGGGGTGAGGTCCTCGACCAGCTTCGGCGCGCTCTTGGCCAGCGTGGCCAGCAACTGCTGCACTTCCTCGTGGCCGAGCAGCTCCGGGGCGTGCTCGCGGATCAGGTGCGACAGGTGGGTGGCGATCACCGTGGCCGGATCGACCACGGTGTAGCCCATGGTCTCGGCCTGGGCGCGCTGGTGCGGCTGGATCCAGATCGCGTCCAGGCCAAACGCGGGATCCTTGCCGGGAATGCCGTCGATCTTGCCCAGGGCGCCGCCTGGGTCCAGCGCCAGTTCGCGGTCGGGATGGATGTCGGCGGTGGCCACCGGCACCCCGTGCACCAGCAGGCGGTAGGCGTTGGCCGGCAGTTCCAGGTTGTCGCGGATGTGCACCGGCGGGATCAGGAAGCCGATGTCCTGGGTCAACTTGCGGCGCACGCCCTTGATCCGTGCCATCAGTTCGCCGCCCTGGGTCTTGTCCACCAGCGGGATCAGCCGGTAGCCGACCTCCAGGCCCAGCGGGTCGATCGGGCGCAGTTCGTCCCAGCCCAGTTCGGCGTTGGCCTGCGCGCCGGCGCTGGCCGCCTGCTGCGCCGGATCCGGCTTGGCCTCTTCCGGCAGCAGGCTGCGCTTCCACATTTTCCAGGCGAGCAGGCCCAGGATCAGCGCCAGCGTCAAGAAAGCGACGTTGGGCATGCCCGGGACCAGGCCGACCAGGCCCAGGATCGCCGCGGCCACCGCCAACGCTTTGTGCTGGCCGAACACCTGGCCCATCATCGAGGCGCCCATGTCCTGCGAGCGCGAGGCGCGGGTGACCAGCATCGCCACCGCCGAGGACACCAGCAGCGCCGGCAACTGGGCCACCAGGCCGTCGCCGATCGACAGCAGCGTATAGGTGGATGCGGCCTGCGCCACCGGCATGCCGTGCTGCAGGACGCCGACCGCCATGCCGCCGATCAAGTTGATGAACAGGATCAGGATGCCGGCGATGGCGTCGCCGCGGATGAACTTGCTGGCGCCGTCCATCGAGCCGTAGAAGTCGGCTTCCTCGCGGACTTCCTCGCGCCGCGCCTTGGCTTCCTCGCGGGTCAGCAGGCCGGCGTTGAGGTCGGCGTCGATCGCCATCTGCTTGCCGGGCATGGCGTCGAGGATGAAGCGCGCGGTCACTTCCGACACGCGCCCGGCACCCTTGGTGATGACCACGAAGTTGATGATGGTCAGGATCGCGAACACCACGATGCCGACCGCGTAGTTGCCGCCGATCACGAACTCGCCGAATGCCTCGATGACCTTGCCGGCGGCGCCGTGGCCGTCCTGGCCGTTGATCAGGATCACGCGGGTGGAGGCCACGTTCAGCGCCAGGCGCAGCATGGTGGTCATCA
This sequence comes from Xanthomonas translucens pv. translucens DSM 18974, assembly GCF_000331775.1. Next base: position 4,311 of record NZ_CAPJ01000085.1, on the reverse strand, counting down.
GCAGCACGATCGGGAAGATGCTGAACTCCAGCGGCCGCTTCACGTAGACCACCGCCAGCAGCACCATCAGCGAGATGGCGATGTTGAAGGTGAACAGCGCGTCCAGCACCGGCGCGGCCAGCGGCACCACCACCATCGCCAGCATCGCCACCACGATCACCGGCGCGCCGAGGCCGTGCTTGATCATGTCCATCATCTTGCGCGTGTTCATTTGCGCGGCGGGCTGGCTCACGGCTTGCTCCCCGGGGCGAATTCATCGACCTCCAGCGGCGGCAACGGCGGCATCGGCCCGCTGCGCCAGGAGCGCAGCTGGTAGACGTAGGAGAGGATCTGGGCCACGGCCGAATACAGTCTCACGGGAATTTCCTTGCCGAGTTGCCCTTCCCTATACAAGGCGCGTGCCAAAGGTGGCGCAGACACCACTGCGACGCGGTGCTGCTCGCCGATCTCGCGGATCCGGAAGGCCAGTTCGTCCACGCCCTTGGCGACCACGGTCGGTGCGCGCATGCGCCCGCTCTCGTATTTCAGCGCCACCGCGTAGTGGGTGGGGTTGACCACCACCACGTCGGCGCTGGGCACCGCCTCCATCATCCGCCGCTGCGACAGCTGCATCTGCATTTGCCGGATGCGGCCCTTGACCTCCGGGCTACCCTCGCTCTCCTTCATTTCCCGGCGCACTTCGTCGCGGGTCATCATCAGTTTGCGGGTGTAGTTCCACTTCTGGTACGGCGCGTCGATCGCGGCCAGCAGCGCCAGCGCGCCGGCGGTGTACAGCAGCAGGTTCAGGGTGAAGCCCAGGCCGTCGCCGATGGCGGTCTCCAGCGGTTGCCGCATCAGGCTGCGCAGGCCGTCCACGTTGTTGGAGATGCACAGGGCGGCGGCGCCGCCGACGAAGGCCATGCGCAGCATCGACTTGAACAACTCGGCCAGGCTTTCCATGCCGTACAGCCGGTTCAGCCCGGCCATCGGGTTGAGCCGCTCGAACTTGGGGATCAGCGCCGTCCCGGAGAAGCGCAGGCTGCCCATCAGGATCGGCGCGACGAAGCCGGCGGCCAGGCAGATGCCGACCAGCGGCAGCGCCACCCACAGCAGCCCCAGCAGCAGTTCGCCGAAATGGCCGAACAGGGCGTCGGGGTTGTCGTGCAGTTTGGGATCCGGGCGCAGCGCGCCCTTCATCCAGGTCACCGCGCCGGCCGCCAGCGAGCCGGACATGCCCATCAGGGCGAAGATGCCGGCGCTGAACACCGCGGCCGTGGCCAGTTCGCGCGACTGCGGGATGTTGCCCTGCTCGCGCGCCTCGCGCAGGCGTTTTTCGGTCGGTTGTTCGGTTTTTTCGGCGCCTTCTTCGTTTTCGGACATGGCGGTGGGGCAAGCCGGGCAGGGGATTCGACCCAGCTTCCTGCAAGGACCATACCGTTCGTCCGGCGGCCTGCCAGGCCCGAGCCGTCGCGCCGTTGTCGAACCGCGCCGCCCGCTCGCGCAGGGTCTAGGGCTGCTGCAGTTCGACCCGGTTGCGGCCCAGATGCTTGGCCCGGTACAGGGCCTGGTCGGCGCGGGCCAGCAATTGCTGCAGGGTCTCGCCCGGCCGGTGCCAGGCCACGCCGATCGAGGCGGTGACCGTCAGGCTCTGCTTGCCGACCCGCAGTGGATGCCCGGCGATCGCCACGCGCAGGTTCTGCAGCCGCTCGTGGGACGGGATCGGCAGCCCCGGCAGCACGCCCAGCAATTCCTCGCCGCCGTAGCGGCCGATCTGGTCCGATTCACACAGATTGGCGTTCAGGCGCTGCGCGACCTTGGTCAGGACCGCGTCGCCGATCAGGTGGCCATGCGTGTCGTTGATGCGCTTGAAGTGGTCCAGGTCGATCATCGCCACCACCAGCGGCCAGTCTTCGGCCAGGCTGTGGCGCATCTGCGCGGCCAGCGCATCGAGGATGCCGGCGCGGTTGAGCAGGTCGGTCAGGGAGTCGTGCGAGACCTTCACCGCCAGCGCGGCGCGGGCGATCTCCAGTTCGCGCTTGTCGTGCTCCAGTTCCTGGGTGCGCAGCGCGACCAGGTCGGCCAGGTGGCGCTCGCGCTGGCGCAGGCGGCGCTCGCGCCAATGCAGCGCGGCGATCGCCAGCCCGCCGGCGAGCAGCGCGTACAGCGCTAGCATGGTCTGGCTGCGCCACCACACCGGCGCCACCGAGAACGCCACCCGCACCGGCGCCGAGGCGCTGTGGCGGTAGGCGTCGAGCAGCTGCAGTTCGAACGTGTAATCGCCCGGCGCCAGCGGCGGATGCTCGATCTCGAAGTTGGGCGTGTAGATCCAGCGCGTATGCGCGCCTGCGAAGCGGTAGCGCAGCGAGACCCGGTTGCGGTCGTCGTACAGGTTCCGGCGAACCGGCCTCGATGTGCAGCGGCTCCTCGTTCCAGGGCAGGCGCGCGCCGGCCGCGATCGGATGGCCGCCGCGGCTGAATTCGCTCAGCGTCACCCCTGGCGCGTTGGCCTGGAACAGGCGTTGCGGGGCCAGGATATGGCTGACGCCCTTGCTGTTGCCGATCCACAACGAGCCGTCGTGGTCCTCGAAGAGCGCCGATTCGGAGATGTCGTCCCACAGTAGCCCTTGCGACTGGTTCAGGCGCGACCAGTGGCGGCCGTCGTAGACGTCCACGCCCTGGTTGTGGCCCATCCAGATCCAGCCGTTACGGGTGCGCCGTATCAGGTAGATCTGCAGCTCGCGCTGTTCCGGCTGCACGTTCGGCCGCAACTGCAGGGTGTCGCCGTCGAGCCGGCCCTGCCAGACGCCCGGGTTGTACAGCGCGGCCCAGACCTGGCCGTCTTCCCGGATCAGCAGCTTGCTGACCCACGGCTGCGCCGGCTTGCCGTCCAGCTCCAGCCGGATCGGAGTCCAGGTGCTGCCGCGCAGCCGGAACACGCCGACCGCGCCGGACAGCCACAGGCTGCCGTCGCGGCGCTGCTGGATGTACGAGTATTCGCTGACGGGCAGCGCCTGCACCCGTTGCGGCATGTCGTCCGATTGTGGCCGCAGCAGGTAAAGGCCATCGGTAGTGAGGATCCATACCCTGTCGGTGGCATCCAGGAACAGTCGCCTGATCGAGACGCGCAGCCGCGGGTAGCTGCGCAGCAACCGGCCCTGGTGGTCGTGATGGCGCAGCTCGCCCAGCGCGCTGAGGCTCCACAGCGATCCGTCCGCCGCGTTGTGCAGGCCCAGGACCTGCGCACCGGCATCGCTCAGCCAGGGCTGGAAGCGTTCGTCGGCGCGGCGCTGGCGGTTGATCCCGGCTTCGTTGCCGAGCAGCAGTGCGCCTTCGCTGTTGCGTAGGATGCTCCAGGTCGGCGCGGTGCTCATGCCCTGGGTGACGTCCCAGTTTTCGATCCAGCCGTAGCCGTTCCAGCGCACCACGCCTTCGCCGTCCACGCTCATCCACAGGTCGCCGGCGTGGTCGAACAGCAGCACCGTGATGCCGCCGTCGGGCAGGCCGTTGCTGTGGTCGAAGCGGCGCCAATGGCCATGCTCCCAACGCAGCAGGCTCTGGCCGCTGCGCATCAGCACCCGCCCTTGCGGGTCGAGCAGCAGCTGCGCCTGCCCGACGACCTGGCGCAGGGGCGCGCCGCCGGGCGGATGCTGCGCGACGAAACGCTCGGCCGCGGCCGGCAATTGCATCAGGTGATGGTCGCCGCGCAGCCACAGCGCGCCGTCGCGGTCGTGCACGACGCCGCGCCAGCGGTCGGGCGGCAGGCCCTGCGCCTGGCCGTAGACCGTCACCGAGCCGTCGGCGGCGACCCGGCACAGCTCCTGGTCGCAGCCCAGCCACAGATTGTCGGCTTCGCTCTGCGCTTCGCCGATCTTGCCCAGCTGCGGCAGCCGCGCCAGCGTCGCCGCGTCGAACAGCGGCTGCAGCCGCCAGCGCTCTCCGGCGCTGGCCACGGCGCGCAACGCCTGCGTGCCGTTGAGCAGCACCATGCCCCAGCGCGGGTTGGCCAGGCGCAGCTTGTTCCTGTGCAGCGCGCCGGTTTCCTCCGGCGCCAGTCGCCGCAGTTGCGTGCCGTCGTCGACGTAGACCGCATCGAAGGTGGTCACCCATAGCCGATGCTCGGCGTCCTCGCTCGCGGCGCTGATGGAATGGCCGCGCTGTCCCTGCAGCGGGACCTGTTCGAAGCGATGGCCATCGAAGCGGTACAGTCCGCTCTCGCTACAGACCCACAGGCTGCCGTTGCCGGTCTGCATCAGGCAGGTGTTGGCCAGGCCGAGCAGGCCCTGGTCGTGCGCATAGCGGCGCAACGGGATCGACTGCGCGCGCGCCGTCGCC
>NZ_CAPJ01000086.1 GCF_000331775.1 Xanthomonas translucens pv. translucens DSM 18974 | reverse complement strand
GCTCAGCTCTTCAACCCGTCCACATCCAGGATCAGCGCCAGCCGGCCATCGCCGATCAGGGTCGCGCCGGCGTAGCCGGGCAGGCCGCGCAGTGCGCGCGGCAGCGGTTTGATCACCACTTCCTCGCGGCCGCGGACCTGGTCCACGACCAGGCCCATGCGCGATTCGCCGGCCTGTAGCACCACCACGGTCAGCAGCGGCAGTTCCGGCGCTTCGATGTTCAACCAGTGGCGCAGGTCCACCAGTGGCAAGGTGTGCGATTGCCGGTCCAGCACGGCGCGGCCGTCGAACCAGCCCAGCGCGCGGCGCGGCGCGTGCAGCACTTCCACCACGCGCGCCAGCGGCAGCGCATAGACGGTGTCGCCGGCCTGCACCAGCAGGGTCGGCAGGATCGCCAGGGTCAGCGGCACGCGGATCAGGAAGCGGCTGCCGCGGCCGAGTTCGGACTGGATCTGGATCTGTCCGCTGAGTTCGCGGATGCGCGACTGCACCACGTCCATGCCGACGCCGCGGCCGGAGATGTCGGTGACTTCGGCCTTGGTCGAGAAACCGGGCAGGAACACCAGGTGCAGGCACTCCTCGGTGGTCAGGCGCGCGGCGGCTTCCGGATCGATCAGACCCTTCTCGCGCGCCTTCTGCCGCAGGCGTTCGGGGTCGATGCCGGCGCCGTCGTCCTGTACTTCGATGCTGACGTAGTCGCCTTCCTGCTGCGCCGACAGGCGCACGTGGCCGCCGCGCGGCTTGCCGGTGGCTTCGCGCAGCGCCGGCGTCTCAATGCCGTGATCGATCGCGTTGCGCACCAGGTGCACCAGCGGATCGGCCAGCGCCTCGACCAGGTTGCGGTCCAGTTCGGTGTCGGCGCCGATCAGTTCCAGGTCCACTTCCTTGTTCAGGGAGCGGGCGACGTCGCGCGCGACCTTGGGGAAGCGCGAGAACACCTTGCCGACCGGCTGCATGCGGGTGCGCATCACCGCCGATTGCAGGCGCGAGGTGGCGATGTCCAGGCTGCTGACCGCGCGGTCCAGTTCTTCGTCGCGCAGCCGCACGCGCAGGGTCTTGAGCCGGTTGCGCGACAGCACCAGTTCGCCGATCAGGTTGACGATCGCGTCCAGACGCTTGGTGTCCACGCGCACGGTTTGTTCGGGTTCGGAGGCTTTGGCTGGCGCTGCGGCTGCCTTCGGCGCCGCCGGGACCGGGGACCGGGGACCGGGGACCGGGACACGCTGCGCGATGGCGCTGGGTGTTCCGCCGCCGTGCAAATTGTCCAGCAAAGCTTCGAATTCGTCGTCGCTGATCAGTTCGGAATCGGCTGCGCTTTTTCCGGGTCCCCGGTCCCCGGTCGCCGGTCCCGCAACCGCCGCCGGCACCACCGCGGTCTCCTCGCCGCTGGTCGCAAACTGCGCGATCAGCTGTTGCGGCGCGCGCGGCGGTTCGCTGCCGCTGCCGAACGCGTCGAGCATCGATTGCAGGTAGTCCAGCGACTGCTGCGCGGCGTCGAAGTGCCGCGCCTGCAGTGTGGCCTGGCCGGCGCGCGCCTGGCCCAGGGTGTCCTCGGCGGCGTGGCACAGCTCGACCATGGCGTTGATCGCCAGAAATCCAGCGCCGCCCTTGAGCGTGTGGAAACCGCGGAACACCGCGTTGAGCTGCTCGCTGTCCTCGGGCGCATGCTCCAGCGACACCAGTTGCTCGCCGAGCCGGTCCAGGATTTCCTGGGCCTCGATGATGAAGTCAGCAGCGATGTCGTCGGGCACGGCGCTCATGGCGTTACAGCCCCAATCCGGACAATAGATCGTCGGCGTCGTCCTGCGACACGCCGTGTCGGTCCAGACCGGCCAGCGCCGGGCCTGCCAGGCCGCCGTCGGGTTTCTTGTCGTCCTTCGGCGGCAGGCCGAGCGCGCCGAAGCCCTCGTGTACGCGGCGCACGATGGTCGCCACGCGGCGGATGATCTGCCCGGTCAGGTCCTGGAAGCTCTGCGCCAGGGCCATCTCGGTGAGGTTGTGGCGGATCTTGTCGAGGATCTCGCCCTGGTCGCCGGTCAGCCCGCCGGCGCGCAGCTGGTCGGCCAGCGCGCGGCATTCCTCGGCCAGGTCCAGGGTGCGGTGGCTGGCCTGTTCGGTCATCGCCACCACGTGGTCCAGGCGCGAGCAGGCATCGTCCAGCTCCCCTGCTTCGGAAGGGATGGTGGGCAGCTCGCCTAGCGCCTGTCCCAGGTCGCGCGCCAGCCGGCTCAGGCCCTGCATCATCGGCCGCGTGCGCCAGGCGGCGAGCGTGTCGATTTCCTTGCGCCAGGCGGCTTCGTCGCCACGCTCCAGTGCGTCCAGCGCACCTTGCAGGCGTTCGATCAGGGCGCTGCGTTCGGCGGTGGCTTGCATCAGGCGGTCGCTCCCATGCGCTCGAAGATCTTGCCGAGCTTCTCCTGCAGCGTCTGCGCGGTGAACGGCTTGATGATGTAGCCGTTCACGCCGGCCTGGGCCGCTTCGATGATCTGCTCGCGCTTGGCCTCGGCGGTCACCATCAGCACCGGCAGGTGCTTGAGCTTGTCGTCGGCGCGGACGTTGCGCAGCAGGTCGATGCCGGTCATGCCGGGCATGTTCCAGTCGGTGACGATGAAGTCGAACGGTGCCGAGCGCAGTGCCGCCAGCGCACTGTTGCCGTCTTCGGCCTCTGCAGTGTTGGTGAAGCCCAGATCGCCGAGCAGATTCTTGACGATGCGCCGCATCGTCGAGAAATCGTCCACGATCAAAATCCGCATGTTCTTGTTCACCGCTAACTCCCTTGGGTCTTATTCTTCGTCTTCCAGGCCGGCGTCCGCCGCTTCGAACGCTTTCAAGCGTCCGCGCAAGCGTACCGTGGCCTGGCCGTGGATCTGGCAGACGCGCGACTCGCTGACACCGAGCACCGCGCCGATTTCCTTCAGGTTCAATTCCTGTTCGTAGTACAGCGACAGCACCAGCTGCTCGCGCTCGGGCAACTGCCCGATCGCCTTGCCCAGCTCGCGGCCGAACTCGCTGCGTTCCAGCATCTGCTGCGGATTGGGGCCGCCCTTGGCGATGGTGTCCAGCTCGCCATGGTCCTCGACCCGCGACTCTAGGCTCAGCACCTGGCCGCGTGCAGCATCTTCCATCAATCGCATGTAGTCGGGAAGCGGCATGTCCATCGCGGCGGCCACTTCGTTGGCGGCGGCGGCACGGCCGGTGCTCTGTTCGATCTTGCGCACCGCCGAGGCGGCGTCGCGGGCGCGGCGGTGCACCGAGCGCGGCACCCAGTCGCCGCGGCGGATCTCGTCGATCATCGAGCCGCGGATGCGGATCGAGGCGTAGGTCTCGAACGAGGCGCCCTGGTCGGCGTCGTAGCTGCGCGAGGCCTCGATCAGGCCGATCATGCCGGCCTGGATCAGGTCGTCGATCTCGACGCTGGCCGGCAGCCGCGCCGCCAGGTGGTGGGCGATGCGCCGCACCAGGTCCGAATGCTGGGCGATGTAGTCGTTGGAACTGTTGCGCTGCACGGCGCGGTATTGGGCGGCGGCGTTCATGCGGCGACCCCCCGCTGGATGATCCGTTCGACGAAGAACTCGACGTTGCCGCGTGGCGCGGTCGGCGCCTGCCAGCGCGAGGTGCGGCGGGCGATTTCGGTGATCGCCTGCGCCGACGGGCTGGACGGGTAGGCCTTGACCACCGGCTGCTGGCGCTGCACCGACAGGCGCAGCCAGTCGTCCTGCGGCACGCAGCCCAGGTAGTTCAGCGACACGTCGCCGAGGAATTTCTCGCACACCCGGCTCAGCTTGTCGTACAGCAGGCGGCCTTCGTTGGCGTCGCGGACCATGTTGGCGACGATTTGCACCCGGTCCACGCCGCGTTCGCGCGACAGCACCTTGATCAGGGCGTAGGCGTCGGTGATCGAGGCCGGTTCGTCGCAGACCACCACCACCGCGTCCTGCGCGGCCTGGCAGAAGGTCAGCACGCTGTCGGTGATGCCGGCGGCGGTGTCGATGATCATCACGTCCAGCTCGCGCTGCAGCTCGGAGAACACGTTGACCAGGCCGACGTGCTGGGCGGGCGGCAGTTCGGCCATGTGCCGGCGGCCGGAGGCGGCGGGCACCACCATCAACCCGTTCGGCATGTCGATCAGCACTTCTTCCAGGGTGCAGCGCCCGGCGACCAGGTCGGCCAGGGTGAACCTGGGGGTCAGTCCGAGCAGCACGTCGACGTTGGCCAGGCCAAGGTCGGCGTCCAGCAGCAGGGTGCGCTTGCCCATGTCGGCCAGCGCCATCGACAGGTTGACCGAGATGTTGGTCTTGCCCACGCCGCCCTTGCCGCCGGTCACGGCGATCGTGCGTACCGGGCCTAGCGGACCCAGCGGTTCGCTGCGGGTTGCCGACAGGGGGAAGGCATTGGTGAGATTGGCGTAATCACGCGACGGCATGGTTCTGCTCCGGAGTACAGGGCTTATCGGCAGCGCGCCGCAAATCTTCAAGGCGCAATACCAGGCTGGCGGCGTTGGCGCGGTGCAGGTCGTCCGGCACGCGCTGACCATCGGTCACCCAGGTGATGGGAAGCCGGTGGTCCGCGACCACCGACAGGGCACTGCCAAACCGCCCGGTTTCATCCAGCTTGGTCAAGATCACCCCCTGCGGATCGGCGCCGGCGAACCGGCGCACCACCTCGTCCAGGTCGGAGAAATGCGCGTTGGCAGGGAGTACTAGCAAGGACCGGACCACACGCGAGGCGCGCAGCCAGTGCAATTGTGCAGCCAGGGCGCGGTCGCGCTGGCCCATGCCGGCGGTGTCGATCAGCACCAGCTTGTAGTCGCGCAGACGCTCCAGCAGCTGCTGCAGGGCGGCGTCGCTGTCGGCCTCGTGCACGGCGATGCCGAGCTGGCGGCCGTAGCTGTGCAACTGTTCGCGGCCGCCGACGCGGATGGTATCGGTGGTGACCAGGGCCACGTCGCGGGCGGCGTGACGTTCCAGGAAGCGCGAGGCCAGCTTGGCGATGGTGGTGGTCTTGCCGGCGCCGGTGGGGCCGATCAGGGCGATCACGCCGCCTTCCTCGATCGGATCCAGCGGCGCGATCGGCAGGCGCTTGGACAGCAGCCCCAGCATCAGCCCGCGGCCGCGGTGCAGCTCCAGGTCGGCGGGGATCTGCATGACCACGTCGCGGATGAGGCCGCTGTCGAAACCGTAGTCGTCCATCAGCTCCAGCGCCTGGGCGCGCACCGGCGAACCGCGCAGGCGCTCGTCGGTGAGCCGGTTCATCTCGCGCTCGATCATCTGCCGCATCAGTGCCAGTTCGTCGCGCAGCTGAGTCAATTGTTCGTCGTTCTGCGCTGCCGGGAAGCTCGGCACCGGTGTCAGGGCCGGCAGCGCCAGGATCCCGGCGCTGGCGGCAACGGGGGCCGGCGCCGTCGCGGCAACGATCGGTTCGGCGCTGGGCGCAG
>NZ_CAPJ01000087.1 GCF_000331775.1 Xanthomonas translucens pv. translucens DSM 18974 | reverse complement strand
CCAGCACGGCGGCGGCGAGTTCTTCCGGGGTGGGGCCGGCCGGCTTGGGCGCCAGGGCCTGCTGCGACATGATGCCGGCCAGGGCTGGGTCGGCGTCGGCTTCGGCCAGGACCGCTGCGGCGAGTTCTTCCGGGGTGGGGCCGGCCGGCTTGGGCGCCAGGGCCTGCTGCGACATGATGCCGGCCAGGGCCGGATCGGCGTCGGCTTCGGCCAGCACGGCGGCGGCGAGTTCTTCCGGGGTGGGGCCGGCCGGCTTGGGCGCCAGTGCCTGCTGCGACATGATGCCGGCCAGTGCCGGATCGGCGTCGGCTTCGGCCAGCACGGCGGCGGCGAGTTCTTCCGGGGTTGGGCCGGCCGGCTTGGGCACCGTGGCCTGCTGCGACATGATGCCGGCCAGTGCCGGATCGGAATCGGCTTCGGCCAGCACCGCGGCGGCGATGTCCTCCGCGGAGGGGACCACCGGCGCGGACGCGTCGGCGGCGCGCGCCGGTTCCGGCGCCGCTGTGGCGCTGGCCGCGGGGAGTGTGGGCTGGTGTGCGGCGTCCTGCTCCTCGGCGATCACGTCGTGCAGCAGGCCTTCCAGATAATCGTCGATGACCCCAGGGGTGTTCATGCGGCCTGCTCCATCGGCGCCACGTCGCTGGCGACCAGCCATTCCAGCGCGCGCCGGTAGGCGGCCAGGCCGCGGCCGGGGTAGTCGCCGGGGACGCCGGCCACCGTCAACGCCTTGACGTTGCAGATCTTGGTGTCGACCGGGATCGCGTCTTCCCAGACCCGCTCGCCGTAGCTGTCCTGCATCTGCCGCAGGGTGTCGTTGCCGGCGCGGGTGCGCTTGTCGAACAGGGTCGGCAGGATCGAGGCGGGCAGCGGACGGCGGCGCGAGCGCTCGACCATGTCCACGGTGCGGACCATGCTGGCCAGGCCGTGCAGCGCCAGCGGCTCGGCCTGGGTCGGGATGATCACCCGGTCGGCCGCGGCCAGCGCGTTGATCATCAGCAGGCCCAGGGTCGGCGGGCAGTCGAGCAGGATGTAGTCGTGCTGGCCGGCGTGCCGTGCCATCGCCTGCTGCAGGGCCAGGCCCAGCCCGGGCTGGTTGGCGCTGCGCCGCTCCAGCGTGGCCAGTGCGGTCTGTCCGCAGACATAGCTCAGGCGCTCGATGGCGCTGGTGCGGGCCAGCGCGGCCAGGTCGTTCGGCGGCGTGGCGAACAGGTCGAGCACGCCGTTCGGCGGCGGGTCCTGCGGCACGTCGAAGGCGCGGGTCAGCGAGGCGTGCGGATCGAGATCCAGCATCAGCACGCGGTGGCCGAGCATGGCCAGGCCGCGGCCCAGCGCCAGCGTGGTCGTGGTCTTGCCCACGCCACCCTTCTGGTTGGCAATCGCCCAGATGCGCATCAGTTCACTCCTTCAATGGCGGCAGGTACCGCGCGGGGCTGGCCGGCATTGCCGGCAGCCGCTGCGGCGGCATGTAGCGGGGTCGTCGGCACGGTGCCGGCGGTATTGGTCAATCGGTCTTGCGGCGACGGGGTGCCGGCCGCGGCGCCGGGCGCCGGGTCGCTGCCGCTATCGGGACCGCCGGCGTCGGCCAGGATCACCAGCACCACACGGCGGTTGGCGTTGCGGCCGGCCTGGCTGTCGTTGTCGGCACGCGGGCGGAACTCGCCGTAGCCGATCATCGACAGCCGCGACGGCTGCAGTCCCTGGTCGGCGAACAAATGCACCACGCTGGCCGCGCGCGCCGCCGACAGTTCCCAGTTCGACGGGAACTGCACGGTGGCGATCGGGCTGTTGTCCGTATAGCCCTCCACGCGCACGCCGTTGGGCACCGGCACCAGCACCTGCGCCAGCTGCGCCAAGGTGGCGCGGGCGCTCTGGTCCAGCGAGGCGGAGCCGGAGCCGAACAGGATGTCGCTGTTGATTTCCACTTCGATCCACAGTCCGGCATGGCGCACGCTGATCAGATTCTTCTGGATCAGCGGCGCCAGCGCGGTGCCGAGCCGGTCGGCGATGCCGTCGAGCTGGCGCTGTGCGCGGCGCAACTGGTCCTCGTCGCGCAGCGCGGCGGGCGCGCGCAGCGGCGAGGCCGACGGCAGCCGGTTCGGGTCGGGCAGGGACAGCGCCGGGCTGGACTTGATCGGGGTCGGGCGTGCGCCGCCCTGGCCCTGCATCAAGTGTTCGCCGACCTGCACCGGGCTCATCGTCCGCGGCGCGCCGCCGAAGGCGGTGCTCATCGCATCGGCCATGACCCGGTACTTGGCCTCGTTGACCGTGGACAGCGCGTACATCACCACGAAGAAAGCGAGCAGCAACGTCATCAGATCGGCATAGGGGATGGCCCATGCCTCATGGTTGACGTGATCTTCGTGCTGACGCTTGCGGGCCATAGTGGTGGGGTCAATGCAAGAAGCCGGCCAGCTTCGATTCGATGTTGCGCGGGTTCTCGCCCTGGGCGATGGCGATGAGTCCTTCGATGACCATTTCGCGCTCGCCGCTGCTGTGCTTGATCACGCTCTTGAGCTTGCTGGCCATCGGCAGGAACAGCAGGTTGGCCGAGGCGATGCCGTAGATGGTGGCGGTGAACGCGGCGGCGATGCCGTGGCCGAGCTTGCTCGGGTCGGCGAGGTTCTTCATCACCGCGATCAGGCCCAGCACCGCGCCGATGATGCCCATCGTCGGCGCGTAGATGCCCATGCCTTCGAACACCTTCGCCGCGGCCAGGTCGCAGTGCTCCTGGCCGTCGAGGTCGATCTCCAGCATGTGCCGGATCGATTCCGGCTCCACTCCGTCGACCAGCATCTGCAGGCCCTTGCGCACGAACGGGTCGTGCTGCTGCTGCACCTGGTTCTCCAGGCCCAGCAGGCCCTGGCGGCGGGCGATGTTGCTCCACTCCACGATCTGCTGCAGCAGCGCCTGGCGATCGCTGGACGGCGGATGCAGGATCCACTTGGCGATCTGGAACGCGCGCTTGAACACCGCCGGCGGGGTATGCACCAGGATCGCGGCGATGGTGCCGACGATCACGATCACGAACGCGGCCGGCGACCACAGCGCCGAGACGCCGGCGCCCTTGAGGATGCTGCCGCCGACCAGCGAAGCGATCGCCAACAGCAAGCCAATGAGACTGAGTTTGTCCATGCAGAAACTATCGGCAGCGAGGGGAGGGACTTGATGGTGGGACTCGGGACTCGGGACTCGGGACTCGGGACTCGGGACTCGGGACTCGGGATTTTCGCAAGTTCGCAGCTTCTGCGCTTTTCTGTAGGAGGGGCTTCAGCCCCGA
>NZ_CAPJ01000088.1 GCF_000331775.1 Xanthomonas translucens pv. translucens DSM 18974 | reverse complement strand
TTGGCCAGGCTCGGCGGCGGTACCGCGCGGATGTCCAGTTCGCAATCGTCGATCACCCAGGCGAAGGTGTCTTCGATCGCGCTGCGCGGGATCTTGCCGACCAGGCCCAGGTCCCAGGCCAGATAGGCCTCGAGCGGGTCGAGGTCGCTGAAGCCGGGCAGGCGCGCGGTGCGGCAGGCGACCTGTAGCGGGCCGAGGTGTTCGAGTTCGCGGATGATGCGCAGCGGGTCGTTGCCGCTCATGAACAGCGACGGCGCCGGGGTGAAGCCGATCTGCCAGGCTTCCGGCTCGGCCGGCTGGTTGGCGGCCGGGGTCGCCACGGGCGCGGCGGCGGCATTGCCGTTGAGCGCCTGCTGCAGGCGGTCGTGCACGGCCTTGACCGCGACCGGATCGGCCGGGGTGCCGTGCTCGGCTTCGCGCAGCAATGCGCGCAGCACGTCCACCGAGCCGAGGATCGCGTCGATCGCGTGCGCTTCCACCTCGCGCTTGCCCGAGCGCAGCTCGTCGAGCAGCGTCTCCAGCACGTGGGTCAGGCCGGCCATCGCCTCGAAGCCGAAGGTGGCGGCGCCGCCCTTGATCGAGTGCGCGGCGCGGAACACCGAGTTGATCGTTTCAGGGTCGCGGTTGCCTTCTTCCAGCGACAGCAATCCGGCTTCCATCGCGTCCAGCCCTTCGCGGCTTTCCTCGAAGAAGGTGGCGTGGAAACGTTGCAGGTCCATGCTCATGAGCGGGGAATCCGGAAAAGGGTGGAGAGGGAATCAGCCCAGGACTTTCTGGACGGTGGCGATCAGCTGTTCCGGGTTGAACGGCTTGACCAGCCAGCCGGTGGCGCCGGCGGCCTTGCCTTCGGACTTCTTGTCCGCCGCCGACTCGGTGGTCAGCATCAGCATCGGCGTGAACTTGTAGTCCGGCAGCTGGCGCAGCGCACGGATCAGCGAGATGCCGTCCATGTTGGGCATGTTGACGTCGGTGACCACCGCGTTGAAGCGCTGGCCCTGGGCGCGGCCGAGGGCGACCTGGCCGTCTTCGGCTTCCTCGACCGCGAACCCGGCCGAAGTGAGGGCAAAGGAGACCATCTGGCGCATCGACGCCGAATCGTCCACCACCAAGATACGTGCGCTCATGCCGCGTTCTCCACAGATTTCAGGTTGTCAGGGGTTGCAGGAAGGCCCAGCGATGCGCTGACCCCTAGCAGGCGTGCCGCGTCGCGGAACGTGTCGTTGCAGGCCGCGAACACAGTGCTTTTGCCGTCCTGCCGACGGGCATCGACGAATGCGCACAGCACCTGCACGGATGCGGTATGGATGCGGCGGACCTCGCCGGCGTCCAACTGCAGCTCGTCGGCCGACGCCAGGAACGGGGTCAGCCGTTGTTTCAGGTCGGCGCTGGTCTCGATGCCGAGATCTTCGCCAAGGGTGACTGTGCTCATCATTGCTCCGCACGGAATGGTTCTAGGGCAGATAACGGCCAATGCGCGGGAAGCTTTAGCGGCGCATCGGGAAAGTGCGGCAGGGTTGGCAGTTGCCGCCTGGCGATGCCGGGGGACATCGCCGCTGGCGCGGCGCGGGGACGCG
>NZ_CAPJ01000089.1 GCF_000331775.1 Xanthomonas translucens pv. translucens DSM 18974 | reverse complement strand
CGCGGTGCGGCGCCAGGCGCGGCGTGTGCTGGCGGCGTGCTGGCGTGCGGGTCCAGCTTGAACTCGGCGATGGTGGCGCTGAGCTGGCCGGCCTGGGTCTGCAGCGTGCGCGCGGCGGCGGTGGCTTCCTCGACCCGCGCGGCGTTCTGCTGGGTCGCCTCGTCCATCCGGCTGATGGTCTGGTTGACCTGCTCGATGCCCGACGACTGCTCCTGCGAGGCGGCGGAGATATCGCCCATGATGTCGGTGGCACGCTGCACCGAGGCCACGATCTCCTGCATGGTGCGGCCGGCTTGATCGACCAGCGCCGACCCTTCGGCGACGCGGGTGACCGAGTCGTCGATCAGGTGCTTGATCTCCTTGGCCGCGCCCGCCGAGCGCTGGGCCAGGGTGCGCACCTCGCTTGCGACCACGGCGAAACCGCGGCCCTGCTCGCCGGCGCGGGCGGCTTCCACTGCCGCATTCAAGGCCAGGATGTTGGTCTGGAAGGCGATGCCGTCGATCACCGAGATGATGTCGGCGATCTTCTTCGAAGAGATCTCGATGCCGCTCATGGTAGCCACCACCTGGCTCACCACCTCGCCGCCCTGCGAGGCGACCGCGGCGGCGCCGACCGCGAGCTGGTTGGCCTGGCGTGCATGCTCGGCGTTCTGCCTGACCGTGGCGGTCAGCGCGTCCATCGACGTGGCGGTCTGTTGCAGGCTGGCGACCTGCTGTTCGGTGCGTCGCGACAGGTCTTCGTTGCCGGTGGCGATCTCCGAGGAGGCGACGTTGATGCTGGCCGCCGCGGTCTGGATGCGGCCGACGATGCCGGCCAGCTGTTCGGCGGTGGCATTGGCGTCGTCGCGCATCCTGGCGAACACGCCATGGAACTCGCCGTGCATGCGCACGCTCAGATCGCCGGCGGCGATGGCCTGCAGCAGCTGCGACAGCTCGCCCAGGGTCAGGTCGCTGACCTGCATCATCGCGTTGAGGTTCTGCACCATCGTGCGGAAGTCGTACTGGAACCGCTCGGCGTCGCCGCGGGCGCTGAAATCGCCGGCCGCAGCGGCTTCGGCCAGTTGCTTGATCTGCGCGTTCATCGCCGTCAGGTTGGCCTTGGCGGTGTCCATCGTCTCGGTCAGCACCGCTTTCTCGCCGGGCAGGCGCTCCATGTTTTCGCTCACGTCGCCGACCGCATAGCGCTGGATGATCTGTACCAGGCGCAACTTCACCGCCACGTGCGCGGCGACCAGGTCGTTGCTGGCCTTGACCATGCGGCCGTAGTCGCCGGGGAAGGCGGTCGCGTCCATGCGATAGCTGATCGTGCCCTGCTCGTGGCGCTGCGCCATCTGGTTCTGCGCGTCGATCACCGCGCGGATGCGGCCACGCATGTCCAGCATATCGCCCATCAGCTGGCCGATCTCGTCGCTGGAATGGGGACGCACCGCACTGTCCAGCTCGCCGCGGGCGATGGCCTGCGACAGCTGCCGTGCCGCATCGAGCTGCCGCGCGATGCCGCGCGAGAGCAGCCAGCCGATGCTGGACGCAGCGGCAATGGCCAACACCAGCAGGCTCAGGATCAACAGCTTGGTGCGCGACAGCTGCGCGTTGATGATGTTCATTTCCTGGTTCAGCTGCGTGACGTTGTAGTCGGTCAGCGCCACGATGCGTTCGAACAGTGCGCGCCGCAGCGGCCGCGACTGCGTGTCGGAGATGGCCTGCGCGGCGGCGACGTCGCCCGACCGCAGCGCATCGCCCATCGCGGTATTGCTCTGCAGGTAGGCGTCCAGTGTTTCCCTCACCCCGGCATACATCTGCCGCTGCGTCTGCTCCAGCATCACCCGTTCGATGATCGCCTGGTTCTTCGCCACTTCGGTGCGCGCCTTCTGCATGCGGTTGAAGTAGTCGGCCATCGCTTCCGGATCGTCGGCGCGGGCAATCTGCGCCAGTTCGTAGGTACGGAACTCGCCTAGCTGCGCACGGACTTCGGCCAGCGCCTGCGTGGCCGGCACCCAATCCAGTTCGATGCGCTTGAGTTCGGCCATCGCCAGGGTGGTGCGCGAATAGGTGAACACGCCCAGGACCAAGGTCAGCAGCGTGGTCATGGCGAATGCGAAGATCAGTTTGTCGCGGATTTTCAGCTGTTTGAGGAGGTGCATTGACGGTTCCCTGCAGCAGATTGGTCGAAGACGGTGGCGATGCGATGCGATGCGCTGCGCCGGGGCTAGCGGGGGGCGTAGACCAGCACGTCGGCGTCCGCGTGGGGCGCGTGGCGGGCGTTGATGCGGCTCAGTTCCTCCAGGTCGGCGAACAGGGCGCGGCGCTGCGGCAGCGCCTGTTGCGTGGACAGCTGGCTGGCGCGTTCGCGATCCCCGGCATGCACCGCCGTGCCGATCTGCCGGTGCAACTTCAGGTAGGCATCCAGTTCGGCCTGGATCGTGGCGAAGCGGTGGCGTTCTTCGCCACTAGGCATGGTGGCGATGTACAGCGCCACCTGCTTGCGCGCCCCGCGCATCGATAGCTCGATGCGCTGGTCGTAGTCGGCCACTTCCGCCGCATTGCCGGTGGCGGCGATCAACGACAGTTGGTACAGGCGCAATTCCGCCAGTTGCGCGCGCAATTCGCACAAGGCCATGGCCGCTGGCGCTTGCCGGGTCTGCAACTGCTGCAGGTGCTCGCGCGAGTCGTCGAGGTTGCGGGTGCCCAGATACGCCACCGCGACCACCGTGGTGCAGCCGAGTACGCACAGCAGCGCAACGAGCAGGGACGATTTCAGATCGGTATGGCGTGGCATCTCAGGCTCCGAAGCGGCGGCGATGACGAGGGCAGGGGAAGGCTGCATTCACGCATCGTTAATCGAATATCGACTTAGGCGCCTAGCGCTTGAGTTCGCCATTGCACGGAACGCGTTTAACTGTGATGCAATTCGGATTCGAGCCCGCTCCGCTGGATACGGAACTTGGCCCAGTCCGTTTCGGCCATTGCCACGCGCGTGCCTGCCGCCTGGTTGAGACCAGGCGCGCGCCGGCCCCGAGCGAAGGGCGCGACCCGCACCGCGAGATGCTTCCTGCAAAAAAATCCCCGGCGCGTGGCCGGGGATCGGGAAGTGCATGAACGCCGCGATTGCCGGCGCCTCAGAACTCCTGCCAGTCCGAATCAGCCAGGGCCGGTACGGACTTGTTGCTGCGGGTGGCCAGCGCCGGCTTGCTCGATGGCACCGCGGCCGGCTTCGTGGCCACCGTGCGGATCGAGTGCACCTGCGCATGGCGCGGCGGCGGCGGCGGCGCACTGGCCGGCGTCTGCTCCACGCGGAAGATCGAGACCGCTTCGGTCAGCTGCCCGGCCTGTTCTTCCATCGAGCGTGCGGCGGCAGTGGCTTCTTCCACCAGCGCGGCGTTCTGCTGGGTGGTCTCGTCCATCTGGGTGACGGTCTGGTTGACCTGCTCGATGCCGGACGACTGCTCCTGGGACGCGGCCGCGATCTCGCTCATGATGTCGGTGACGCGCTGCACCGAGGACACGATCTCGGTCATGGTCTGCCCGGCCTGGCGCACCAGCGCCGAACCGTTGGCGACCTGGCTCACCGAGGCGTCGATCAGGCCCTTGATCTCCTTGGCGGCATTGGCCGAGCGCTGGGCGAGCGTGCGCACCTCGCTGGCGACCACGGCGAAGCCGCGGCCTTGTTCGCCGGCACGCGCCGCTTCCACTGCGGCGTTGAGCGCCAGGATATTGGTCTGGAAGGCGATGCCGTCGATCACCGAGATGATGTCGGCGATCTTCTTCGAGGAGGTCTCGATGCCGCTCATCGTGGTGACGACCTGGCCGACCACGGCGCCGCCTTGCGAGGCGACCGCGGCCGCACCGACCGCAAGTTGATTGGCCTGGCGTGCATGCTCGGCGTTCTGCTTCACGGTGGAGGTCAATTCCTCCATCGACGCGGCAGTCTCTTCCAGGTTCGCCGCCTGTTGCTCGGTGCGGCGCGACAGGTCGTCGTTGCCGGCGGCGATCTCGCCAGCGGAGGCGTTGATGCTGACCGCAGCGGTCTGGATGCGGCCGACGATGGCGGCGAGTTGCTCGGCGGTGGCATTGGCGTCGTCGCGCATGCTGGCGAACACGCCCTCGAACTCGCCGTGCATGCGTGCGGTCAGGTCGCCGTGCGACAGCGCGGTCAGCAGCTTGGAGACTTCGCCGATGCTGTCGCCGTTGGCCTGCAGCAGGCCGTTGAGCTGCTGCGCCAACTGCAGGAAGAAACCCTGCTTGCCTTCGGTGGCCACGCGTCCGGACAGGTCGCCGGCGGCGGCGGCCTGCACGATCTTGGCCACTTCCTCTTCGACCTGTGCTTCGACGGTGCGATCGCGCGATTCGCAGACGAAGCCGACATGGCTACCGTGCGCGTCGCGGATGCTGGACACGATCTGCGCGATGCGGGCATGGCCGTAGGCCATCTCGCGCTCGGCGATGCCCTGCTTCTCGATCGCGGCCACGGTGCGTGTGTCGATCTGGTTGCCGTATTCCAGCACCGACAGCGAGGAACCGACCAGCGGCATGCTCGAGTCGAATGCGGGGGCGATCTTGCTGATCTGGTCGGCGTACTTGTCGACGATGCCCTGCATCGACGGGTTCGCGTAGACGATGGTGTAGTCCAGGTCGGCGATGTACATGCCGGTGGAGGAGTTGTCCAGCGCGGTGCGGATGCGCAGGTTCTCGGCAGCCACCGCCGCGTCGCGCTCGGTGCGCTCGCGCAGGTCCTGCTGCATGCGCTTGAGCGCCTGCAGCAGTTCGCCTATCTCGTCCTTGCCGGTGGCGTCGATGTGCCCGTCGAGCTTGCCGCCTGCGACCTCGTTGGCGACCTTGACCGCGCTGCGCACGTTGCTGGCCAGCATGCGCCCGAACAGCCAGGCCAGGCCTACGGCGCCGATGACGCCGATCACCACGCACATCAGCAGCAAGGCCGAGGACCGACGGTAGGTGGTGTTGGCGACCACTGCGGCGACCTGCGCCTGGCGGTTGTTCTCGCCGATCAGCGCGATCACGTCGTCCACGACCTTGTTGTGCAGAGTGCGGGTCTCGCCGGTGAAGGTGTCGATCGCATCGTCGTGCAGTTCCAGCTGCAGCATCTCGTCCACCGACTGGTAGGAGGCGGTGGCCTTCTTCCAGTCCGCCGCGGTGCGCTCGTAGATCGCGCGCTCCTGCGGGCTGCCGATCATCGGCGGATACTGGGCGATGATCTCGTCCATCCGCTTCTTCAGCGCAACCTTGCGCGTTTCGGCGTCTTTCTTGATCGCATCGCTGCTGCGGATCAGGCTCTGGTAGGCCGCGCTGCGGTATTCGCCGAGGATACCGCGCATCTCGCCGCCGGTGCGCACGCTGGGTACCACCTGGTTAGAGGCATTGTCGGCCACGTTGTTGATCGCATGCAGGCCGTTGTAGGCGACCAGTCCCTGGATCAACATGATGGCGAGCACGAGACCGAACGCCAGCATCAGCTTCGGCATCAGCTTCAGATTTTTTATCCACTGCATGAACGCATTTCCCCTTGGTTCGACAACGGTGGCGAAGCATCAGAAAAACAAAAACGCCGCCTTGCCGGCGCGCATGGGCTCCGGCGAGGCGACGCTTCGTCGTCTTACTTGATCGTGGCCAGCTTCAGGCTGGACGGCGCGCTGACCTGGATCTCGGCGCGCGAGCTGTCGCGTTCGATCTTGCCGATCACGCACACGTCCTTGCCTTCCAGGCTTTCCGGCGCGAAGCCGAACTTGCCGCGGTCGGCGCCGGCGATGCGAGCGGAGAAGGTGTGGCGCGGGAACATGCCGCCCATGTACAGGAAGGTCGGCTCGCCTTCGGAGTTCTGCGCGTACTTGGCCTTCTCGACCTTGCCACAGACCATGCCGTCCTTGCCCACGAAGCGGGCCGCCATCTCCGGCGGGATCATCTGCTGCGACTGGGCGAAGGCGCTCGGGCTGGCGGCAAGCAGCAGGATCAGCAGCAACGGGAAGTTCGGTTTCACGGAGAAACTCCTTTAGGGGCGGAAAGGGCTGGGAAAATGAATCGGCCACAACTGAATCGCGGCTACCAATCAGCTATCGGCGTGGTCACGACGAACTTGACCGGCGCAACTGCTTAGCAGTTCGCATTTCGGAAAGAAAAAACCCGCCGATGGACGGCGGGTCGGGAATTGCGGGCGCAACCGCGGTGCGGCCGCGGCTCAGGCCGCTCAGGCGGCTTCGTCGACGTGCGCGTGCTGGCTCAGGTCGGCGCTGTCGAGCAGGGTCTCGATGTCCAGCAGGATCAGCATCTTGTCGTCCTGGGTGCCGATGCCGGAGATGAAGCGGGTATCCACCGCGGCGCCGAATTCGGGCGTCGGCCGGATCTGCTCCTCGTTCAATGGGATCACGTCGGAGACGCTGTCCACGACGATGCCGACCACGCGGTCCTCGACGTTGAGCACGATCATCACGGTGAAGGCGTCGTAGCGCGCTTCCTTGAGGCGCAGCTTCAGGCGCAGGTCGATCACCGGCACGATGGTGCCGCGCAGGTTGATCACGCCCTTGATGTATTCCGGGGCGTCCGGGACCCGGGTGACCGAATCGTAGCCACGGATCTCCTGCACTTTCAGGATGTCGACGCCGTAGTGTTCTTCGCCGAGGGTGAAGCTGAGGAATTCGCCGCCGGTGGCACCGGAGGCAGAGGTGTTCTTGTCGTTCATCGTGTGCTCCTGGTGCGCACGGAATTGCGCAGGGATGGCGGGAAGCGGGAAATGCGGCTCTTGCACTAGATCGGCGGGGTGGGGCGGAACTTTAGCGGTCCTGTCAGCGTCCGGACCGGCCTGGTGCATTCGATAAGGATGGCGTGTGCTGTAGGGGCGGCTTCAGCCGCGACCGGGGCTTTCCTGGTAACGCCCGGTCGCGGCTGAAGCCGCTCCTACAGCGGCGCGCGGAAGTCGCGGTGTCATGCGTCGGGACTGAAGTCCCTCCCACAAAAAACATGCTCCTACAGGGGTCGCCGTGGGCGCTCGAGGCGCTGTTCACGACAGCACGCCGCTCTTGCGCGCGCTGCGCTGGCGCTCGATGCGGAAGATGTAGCGCTGGATCGCCGCGTCGGCGCCGCGTGGCAGGTCGGCGAAGCGCAGCCCGACGCGCAGCGTGTCCTGGCCGTTGGCCAGCTTTTGCGGATCTATGTTGCAGACCTGCAGGGTCAGCCCGATGGCGTCGGCGTCGGGCAACTGCAAGACGCAGCGCGGGTAGCTTTGCCGTTCCTCCGGCAGCGGCTGGCCGGGCACCAGCACCACCGCCAGGCCGCCGCCGCTGATGTCGATGACCCGCAGCACCAGTTCGGTGGGCGGGCTGGCATCGTCCAGCCGCAGCAGGCACATCGGCGATTCCGTGATCGGCGTCTCCAACCGGAAGTGCTCGCGGCGCTGCAGGTAGTACAGCGAATCCGGCAGCGGGGCACGGAAGCCAGGCGCGTCGCCGTGCGCGACCCGTTCCAGGCCGACGATGCGGAAACGCAGCCGCACCTTGTCCACCTGCGCGAAGCACAACAGGTACTCCGCCTGCTCCGCGGAGTGGTTGCTGGCTTCGTTGACACTCAGGTCCAGCAGCACGCTGTTATCGTCCAGCTCCAGCAGCGCGGTCGAGAACGACTGGTCGCGGCCACCCACATGCGCGCTGATCTGCGAGCGCTGATTGATCAGCGACCGCAGCAGTTGCCGGATCTCGCGCGGGTTGGTCAGCAGGAAGCGGTCATCCTGTTCCGTCGCCTCGTGCGCAGACGGTTCCGGGGAGTCGCTGTTGGTGCCTTCGGCCATGGGTGGGCAACAGGGATGATGGATTGGGCGGGGCGGCGTATTGCGCCCGTCCCACGATGCTATCGGCCGTGTTCGGCTTTTTTGTAGCCTGCATGCAAGATGCCGACGTTGCCCGCGGCGCCGGCCGGCGCACGCTGCACCAGCGTGAACGAGGCCACCGCCCGCGCCAGCTCGGCAGCCTGGCTTTCCATCGAGCGCGCGCTGGCGGTGGCCTGCTCGACCAACGTGGCATTCTGCTGGGTCGCCTCGTCCATCTGGGTGACTGTGCGGTTGACCTGCTCGATGCCGGCCGACTGCTCCTGCGAGGCGGTGGAGATCTCGCCCATGATGTCGGTCACGCGCTGCACCGAGGCCACGATCTCCTGCATGGTGCGGCCGGCGCGGTCGACCAGCGCCGAGCCTTCGGCGACGCGGCCGACCGAATCGTCGATCAGGCTCTTGATCTCCTTGGCGGCATTGGCCGAGCGCTGGGCGAGGGTGCGCACCTCGCTGGCGACCACGGCGAAGCCGCGGCCCTGTTCGCCGGCGCGTGCGGCTTCCACCGCGGCGTTCAAGGCCAGGATATTGGTCTGGAAGGCGATGCCGTCGATGACGCTGATGATGTCGGCGATCTTCCTGGACGAGGTTTCGATGCCGCTCATCGTGCTCACCACCTGGCCGACCACCTCGCCGCCCTGGGTGGCGACCGCGGCGGCGCCGACGGCGAGTTGATTGGCCTGGCGCGCGTGCTCGGCGTTCTGCTTGACCGTGGAGGTCAGCTCTTCCAGCGAAGCGGCGGTCTGCTCCAGGCTCGCCGCCTGCTGCTCGGTGCGCCGCGACAGGTCGTCGTTGCCGGTGGCGATCTCGCCGGCCGAGCTGTTGATCGAATCCGATGCGCCCTGGATCTGGCGCACGATCGTCGCCAGTTGCAGCGCGGTGGCGTTGGCGTCGTCGCGAATACGCGCGAACACGCCATGCAGATCACCGTCCATGCGCGCGGTGAGGTCGCCCTGCGACAACGCCGACAGCAGCCGGGAAATGCGCGCCAGGCCGTCGGCGTTGTTGTCCAGCAAGGTGTTGAGCTGCTGCGCCAGCAGCAGGAAGAAGCCCTGCTTGCCGTCCAGGCCGATGCGGCTGTCGAGGTCGCCAGCGGCGGCCGCGCGCACGATCTGGGTCACTTCCTCTTCGACCTGGATCTCGTCGGTACGATCGGCCCACTCCACGACGAAGCCCTGGCGCTCGGACGCATCGCCGATAACCGGATTGATGATCAGGCGCATGGTGCGTCCGCCTACCCGGATCTGCGCAGTGTGCGTGTGCTGTAGCGCGGCCAGCAGCTTGGCCTGGTGCTCGGGGCGCTTGTGGAACACATCGATGTTGCGTCCTAGCAGGTGGTTCGCATCGAAGCCGGGCAGCTCGCGGCGCAGGTCGTCCTGCGCGGCCGACAGCATGCGCGCCAGCGGCTTGTTGACGTAGACGATGTTGCGCTCCGCGTCGGCGATCATCACGTTGGCGGTGACGTTCTCCAAGGCGGTGCGGATGCGCAGGTTCTCGTGCTGCGCCTGCGCTTCCTGTGCGTGGCTGCTCAGCAATTGCTCGCTGGCCACCACCAGGGTATGCGCGATCGAGCCTTCAGGCAGGGTCAGGCCGCGGATCGAGGCGGGCAGCGGTTGCTGGCGGGCGATGGCGCGCGCCAGCACCGCCAGCTCGCGCGGTTCATGGCCCACGTTCAGCAGTTGCTTGCGCATCTGCACGGCCATCGCCATCAGGATGCCGGCCTCGACCACTACATAGCCGGCGTGCATGGCCAGGATGCCGATCCCCGCGTCGGCAGCGAACGCGCGCAGCGGCAGGCCGCGATGCTGCAGCCAGAAGAACAGGAGGTGATGCACAGCGATGGCCGCGGAGGCGACCAGGATCGGCCGCCAGTCGCGGTAGTACAGCAACAAGGCGATCAGCACGATCACGCCGAAGTGAATTTCGGTCATGCCGCCGGCCTGCTGGATCAGCACGGCGGCCAGCACCATCAAGCCCAGCGCCATGGTGCAGCGGCTCAGCAGCGTGCCTGGATACAGCTGCACCTGCAGCGCGATAACCACCAGGGTCGGCAAGGTCACCGCCAGCCACGGCGTCCACACGCCCTGGCGCCAGGCGATGGCCAGGCCGATCAGGCCGACGAACGCGGCCACCGCCAGGAACAGCCGGTCGGCAGCCGCCGCCAGTTTCTGCAGGTAGACGTAGCGTTCGTTGCCGACCAGGAAGCTGCGGTGGGTGTTCGATGCGCTCATGCAGGTGGTTCCTTATCGGCAGGCACAGTGAGTGGGAAGGATCAGTGGCGAGGCATTGCCGGCCGCGAGCAGGCGCGGGATCAGCGTTGCGGCGGCAATCGCCTTGCCGCAGCCTTCGATCTGCGTAGGTCCGGCATAGACCAGGCGATCGCCGGCATCGAACACGACCAGCGCGTAGGGCAGTGACGCCGGCGCCGGCCGCTGGCGCAGATCGACGCTGCGCAGGCCCGGCGGCGTCGACGCCGGAGCGCCAGGGTCGCAATCGCATCCGGCCGCGCGCAACTGGAACGCCACCGCCTGCCCGCGCGGGGCTGTGGTGGAGGCGAAGGCCTGCAATTGCCGGCGGATGGCGTCGGCGCTGGCCGGCGGCTTGGCAAGCAAGAGCAGGCTGGCGGCCGACCAGCTAGCCCACACGGCGAGCAACAGCATGCCGACCGGCAACGGCGAGGACCGTCGCGGATGATCCGTCTGGGCGATGGTGGCATCGTGCATGGGCTCCCCGATGGGCGCTGCGCCGACAATCACCGGCTTTCCATGTTATCGACGGGAAACGGGCTGGCTTTAGAAGATTGCCGATCGGATGCCGAAAACAGCGGGCAGGGCGCTTGCGCCATGCCTTCGCAGCCGGCCCGCCGTCGCCCGGGTGACGACGCACACAGCATTGGCCGCAGAAGCGCGCCGCGGCCAATGCTGGTCGGCTCATGGGCATGGCGCCGCCAGCAGGCGTATCGCTGCGGCTTGCGTTGGATCGCCGCTAGCGGCTTGCTCGCCGTTGCATGCCTGCCGCCGCAGGGCGGGACCGCGACGATGGCGTGGCATGGGCCGCCTCGATCTTGAACAGGGCGACGGTCTCGGTGAGTTGGCCGGCCTGATCCTCCATCGCGCGTGCCGCGGCGGTGGCTTCCTCGACCAGTGCGGCGTTCTGCTGGGTGGCTTCGTCCATCTGGGTGACGGTCTGATTGACCTGCTCGATGCCGGCCGATTGTTCCTGCGACGCGGCGGCGATTTCGCCCATGATGTCGGTGACGCGCTGCACTGAGGAGACGATCTCGGTCATGGTCTGGCCGGCCTGGCGCACCAGCGCCGAGCCGTTGGACACCTGGCTCACCGAGTCGTCGATCAGGCTCTTGATCTCCTTGGCCGCACCGGCCGAGCGCTGGGCCAGCGTACGCACCTCGCTGGCGACCACGGCGAAGCCGCGGCCCTGTTCGCCGGCACGCGCCGCTTCCACTGCGGCGTTGAGCGCCAGGATGTTGGTCTGGAAGGCGATGCCGTCGATGACGCTGATGATGTCGGCGATCTTCTTGGACGAGGTTTCGATGCCGCTCATCGTGCTGACCACCTTGCCGACCACGTCGCCGCCCTGCGAGGCGACAGCGGCCGCACCGGCGGCGAGCTGGTTGGCCTGGCGCGCGTGCTCGGCGTTCTGCTTCACGGTGGAGGTCAGTTCTTCCATCGAGGCGGCGGTTTCTTCCAGGCTGGCGGCCTGCTGCTCGGTGCGCCGCGACAGGTCGTCGTTGCCGGTAGCGATCTCGATGGCCGCGCTGTTGATGCTCAGCGCAGCTGTCTGGATGCGGCCGACGATGCCGGCCAACTGCTCGGCGGTGGCGTTGGCATTGTCGCGCATGCTGGCGAACACGCCGTTGAAGTCGCCATGCATGCGCGCGGTCAGATCGCCGGCGGCGATGGCCTGCAGCAGCGTGGACAAGGATTGCAGGTTACCGTCAGCGGTGGCCATCAGCAGGTTGAGGCTGTCGACCATGGCGCGAAAGTCGTACTGGAAGCGCTGCGCATCACCGCGCACGCTGAAGTCGCCGGCCGCTGCGGCCGTGGCGAGTTGGCCGATCTGGCGGTTCATCGCGGTCAGGTTCTGTTTGACCGTATCCATGGTCGCGGTCAGTGCGGCCTTCTCGCCGGGCAGACGGTCCATGTCCTCGCTGAGGTCGCCGATCGCATAGCGGTCCATGATCTGTGCCAGGCGCAGGGTCACCGCGATCTGCGCCGCGGCCAACGCATTGCTGTCGCGGACCATGCGTCCGTAGTCGCCGGGGAAAGCGCTCTCGTCCATGCGGTAGCTGATCTGGCCGGCATCGTGGCGCTGCGCCATCTCGACCTGCGCCGTCAGCACGCGCTGCAGCTGCAGCTGCATCTGTTGCATGTTGTCCAGCAACTGGCCGCTTTCGTCGCGGCTTGACACCGCGATTGCCGTGTCCAGGCGACCCTGCGCAATCTGCGCGGCGACGTCGGCGGCACGGCGCACGTTACGGGTCAGTGCCGACAGGGTGTGGACGCACAAGGCCACGATCAGCAGCGTCAGCAGGCTCAGCCCGGCGATCGTCCACCACATCGCGCTGCGTGCGTCCGCCAGATGCCATGCCGACTGTCGCTGCAGGGCTTGCAGCGAGGTCGCGCTCAGCGATTGCAGCGCCTGGCCCCAATCGTCGAGCGCGCGGTTCCAGCGCCGGTCGGCATCGGGCGCGCCGCTGTCCAGCGCGGCGGACAGTTGCAGCAGGGCCTGGTCGGCGCGGCTTGCCTCGCTGGCGACGCCCTGGGCCAGCACCGGATCCGCTTGCTTGAGCAGGCTGATCGCCTTTCCCAGTTCCTTGCGCAGCCGGGCATGGTCGCGCGCGATCTGCGCGATCTGCTCGTGCAGCACCGGCGCCTGTGCACCGGCCTGCGACGGATCGGCGGCCGCGTCCAGGCGGGTCAGCGCCTCGCGGGTATCCGGGCCGTAGATCAGGCTGGCCACCACCAGGTGGTAGCTCTCCACATACGGGGTATAGACCAGTTGGCTGTCGTCGCGCATCGCATCCAGTGCGGCGGACGCCCGTGCGGCGACAGCCCCGCTGTCGCCGGGCGTGTCGGTCAGCGTCTGGCGCAGGCGCGCCAGGGCCTTGGCGCTGTTCTCGAAGCCGGGCAACGCGGCGACGCGGCGTTGCAGGTCGGTCAGCATGCTGTCCGCGCGCCGCGCCGATTCTGCGACGGCAGCGCCGGTTTCGACGCGTTGCGCCTGCAGCGCGTCCAGCAGCGACAGCATCTCGCGCAACGGCGCATAGCTGCGCAGCTCGTTGCGGCTGATGCCGACGCTTTCGTTGAGCTTGTCGCTGTAGAGCAACACCGGGATCATCAGCCCGAGCAGGGCGAGGATACCGATGATGCTGAGCTTTCTGGCGATGGCGAGATCGTGCCAGGCGCGCAGCGGCCTGCGCGGTCCGGTGGAGGGAAGCGAATGGCCGGAGGCGGTCTGGATTGACGGTGTCATTGAGAATCTCTGAGCATCATGGTGACGACGGATCAGGCAGCCGATGACTGCAGTCGTCGGGCATCAGCTGCCTGCCGCTGCGGAACGGCCACCAATGGCAGCATGACAGGAGGTGCCCAGCGCGGTCGGAGATGTCCCATGGCGATGGCAGCCTGCGCATACGTTTGTAAGTGAAGGCTGTAACGGCATGTCGGCAGGATTGTTGAAGCGATGCCAGCGCGCGCGTCAGCTGGCGATCAACTTTGTCGATCGGGCGTGATGGCGGCACCAAGGCGTGCTTGGTTCATCGCGAACGACCAAGGCCTTGCTCGATGCAGCAGACGCTGCAACCCGCACGGCCGGCAGCGTGGCTGCCGGCATTCGCGTGTTCGATACGCGTGGAGGATGCGCTGAGCACGCTGCGGCCATCCTCAGCCGCGATCGCCAAGCCGGATCGGCTCGGCGATCGCGGCGCCAGCTCAGAACTCGTGCCAGCTGGTGTCGCTGCCTGCGTTGGCCACACGCTTGGGCGGAGCGCTGCGCACGGCGCGGGTCGTCGCCACCGCCTGCGCCTTGACCACCGCGGCCACGGCCGGTGCGCCGGGCGCCGGGCGCCGGCCCGCGATCGCGCCCGTGGGGGCGTCGTCGATCTTGAACACCGCCACGGTTTCGGTGAGTTGGCGTGCCTGATCTTCCATCGAGCGTGCCGCGGCGGTGGCTTCCTCGACCAGGGCGGCGTTTTGCTGGGTGGCTTCGTCCATCTGGGTGACGGTCTGGTTGACCTGCTCGATGCCGGCGTACTGCTCCTGCGAGGCAGCGGAGATCTCGCCCATGATGTCGGTGACGCGCTGCACCGAGGAGACGATCTCGCTCATGGTCTGGCCGGCCTGGCGCACCAGCGCCGAGCCGTTGGATACCTGGCTCACCGAGTCGTCGATCAGGCTCTTGATTTCCTTGGCCGCGCCAGCCGAGCGCTGGGCCAGCGTGCGCACCTCGCTGGCGACCACGGCGAAGCCGCGGCCCTGTTCGCCGGCACGCGCCGCTTCCACCGCGGCGTTGAGCGCCAGGATGTTGGTCTGGAACGCGATGCCGTCGATGACGCTGATGATGTCGGCGATCTTCTTGGACGAGGTTTCGATGCCGCTCATCGTGCTCACCACCTGGCCGACCACGTCGCCACCCTGCGAGGCGACCGATGCGGCGCCGACGGCGAGCTGGTTGGCCTGGCGCGCATGCTCGGCATTCTGCTTGACCGTGGAGGTCAGTTCTTCCATCGAGGCGGCGGTTTCTTCCAGGCTGGCGGCCTGCTGCTCGGTGCGCCGCGACAGGTCGTCGTTGCCGGTGGCGATCTCGCTGGCCGCGCTGTTGATGCTCATCGCAGCGGTCTGGATGCGGCCGACGATGGCCGCCAGTTGTTCGGAGGTGGCGTTGGCATCGTCGCGCATGGTGGCGAACACGCCCTGGAACTCGCCGTGCATGCGTGCGGTCAGGTCGCCGGCGGCAATGGCCTGCAGCAGCGTGGACAAGGACTCCAGGTTGCCGTCGGCGGTGGCCATCAGCTGGTTGAGGCTGTCGACCATGGCGCGGAAGTCGTACTGGAAGCGCTCGGCGTCGCCGCGCACGCTGAAGTCGCCGGCGGCCGCGGCCGTGGCGAGTTGGCCGATCTCGCGGTTCATCGCGGTCAGGTTCTGCTTGACCGTGTCCATGGTTTCGGTCAGCACGGCCTTTTCGCCCGGCAGGCGGTCCATGTCCTCGCTGAAGTCGCCGATCGCATAGCGGCCCATGATCTGCGCCAGGCGCAGCTTCACTGCGATGTGCGAACCTGCCAGCTCGTTGCTGTCGTGGACCATGCGCCCGTATTGCCCGGGGAATGCCTTGGCATCCATGCGGTAGCTGATCTGGCCGGCATCATGGCGCTGGGCCATTTCGTTCTGCGCGGCCAGGACCGACTGCAGCTGGGTCTGCATCTTGTGCATGCTGATCAACAGGCGCCCGGTTTCGTCGCGCGACTGGGTGTCGATGGCATTGTCCAGATTGCCCGAGGCGATGGCATCGGCGACCGAGATGGCCTGGCCCATGCGCTTGACCAGCTGGCGGCGGATCACCAGGCCCATGCCGATCGCGACCAGGACCGCGATCAGGCTGCCTATCAGCACCGACCATTTGCCGCGGGCGCGCACCGTCTCCAGCTCCGCATTGCGTGTAGCCAGCAGGCTGGTCTCCTCACTGCTGAAATCGCTGAGCAGCTGCCGGATCTTGCCCATCGCGACGCGGTCGCGTCCCTCGTGGAACACGGCCACGGACTGTTCGACACCATTGGCCGCACCGCGCACGCCGATCGCGTACTTTTCCGCGGCCAGCAGTTGCTGGTAGGCCTTGTCCAACGCGACCAGGCGTGCCTGTTGCTTGGGATTGTCCACGGTCAGCTGCTTGGCGTCGGCGTAGCCCTTTTCGAATGTGGCCTGACTTTTCTCGAAGGGCTCCAGATGCTTCTTGTCGCCGGACAGCAGGTAGCCGCGCGTGCCGGTCTCGATATTCAGTGCATTCTTCTGCATCTCTTGGCCGGTCGCCAACACCTTGAAGGTGTGTTCGTTGATCTCCACCGCACTGTTCAATTTGGACTGGCTGCTCAGGCTGATGCCGCCGACGACGAGCATGACCAGCACCACGGCGCCAAAGCCGATGGCGAGCTGCGTGGAAATAGTCAAATTCTTGGATTTCATTTTTCTCTACCGGGTCATGTTGTTGAACGAGCGAACTGTGAAAGTACGGGCCCGGCAGGAGAAAGCGGTCTGCCGGGCGCCGGAGCTCAGCAGACGTGACGCAGCGACAGACAGGAGCCGCCGGTGGTGCTTTTGCCCAGGCGCAAGACAGGAGCGTCGATGCGGTGAGCGGGGTGGCATGATCACATGGGGTGTGAAAGTTGAGTGGTATTTTTTAGACAAATGTTGATATCGAGACTTTTAGCGGCCTTGTCTGGACGGACTTTAGGGCGTCGTCGGAAAAAAGTTCGGCCCAGGCTGCTCATCCCAAAAGCTTGAGGGCTCGACCAGTGTCTTTTTGCACCCCGCATGAGCATGATTCCCATGCCTTGCGCCGCTGCCGCTGCGAGATGCCATCGGCGATCCGGTGGGCCATGTCTGGTCGCGCATCGATCGCTGTGACGAGGTGCCGATCTGTTCGGGGCTACGGCCGCGCATGGCGGATGTTCATGTCGCCGACATGGGCAAGCCCGAACCTGAGGTCCGGGCTTGCCGATCATCCAATGCCGGTGCAACAGAATGCCTGCCTGCTGCCGGCATGCCTTAGCGGCATGACGGCGGCAGGAGTTCAGAACTCCTGCCAACTGGCGTTGCCGCCACCGCCTGCGGCGCGTTTGGGCGCATTGCGCACCGCGCGGGTCGCGGCGGCCACCTGCGCCTTGACCACGGCAGCCACGTCCGCTGCGGCTGGCGCTGGGCGGGGACGCGCTGGCGCGGAGATGTCGTCGATCTTGAACACGGACACCGCTTCGGTGAGTTGACCGGCCTGGTCTTCCATCGAACGTGCCGCGGCGGTGGCTTCCTCCACCAGTGCCGCGTTCTGCTGGGTGGCTTCGTCCATCTGGGTGACGGTCTGGTTGACCTGTTCGATACCGGCGTACTGCTCCTGCGAGGCGGCGGAGATCTCGCCCATGATGTCGGTGACGCGCTGCACAGAGGACATGATCTCGGTCATGGTCTGGCCAGCCTGGCGCACCAGCGTCGACCCTTCGGCGACACGGGTGACCGAGTCGTCGATCAGGCTCTTGATCTCCTTGGCCGCACCGGCCGAGCGCTGGGCCAGGGTGCGCACCTCGCTGGCGACCACGGCGAAACCGCGGCCCTGTTCGCCGGCACGCGCCGCTTCCACCGCGGCGTTCAAGGCCAGGATGTTGGTCTGGAAAGCGATGCCGTCGATCACCGAGATGATGTCGGCGATCTTCTTCGAGGAGGTCTCGATGCCGCTCATCGTGGTGACCACCTGGCTGACCACCTCGCCGCCCTGCGAGGCGACCGCGGCGGCGCCGACGGCGAGCTGGTTGGCCTGGCGCGCATGCTCGGCATTCTGCTTGACCGTGGAGGTCAGTTCTTCCATCGAGGCGGCGGTTTCTTCCAGGCTGGCGGCCTGCTGCTCGGTGCGCCGCGACAGGTCGTCGTTGCCGGTGGCGATTTCGCTGGCCGCGGCATTGATGCTGAGCGCGGCGGTCTGGATGCCGCCGACGATGCCGGTCAACTGGTCGGCGGTGGCGTTGGCGTCGTCGCGCATCCGGGCGAACACGCCATGGAACTCGCCGTGCATGCGCGCGGTCAGGTCGCCGGCGGCGATCGATTGAAGCAGCGCCGAGAGCTTGCCGAGGTTGCGGTCGCTGACTTCCATCATTGCGTTGAGGCCCTGCACCATCGCCTGGAAATCGTGCTGGAAGTGCTGCGCATCGCCGCGCGCACTGAAGTCGCCAGCGGCGGCCGCGGCCGCCAGGCGCTTGATCTCGGTGTTGATCGTCAGCAGGCTGGTCTTGGCCGCGTCCATCGATTGGTGCAACACCGCGCGGCTGCCGGGCAGGCGCCGCGCATCGCGGCGCAGGTCGCCGTTGGCGTATTCGTTGAGCACGGCGATCGCATCGACGATCGCGTCCAGGTGCTCGAACATCATGGTGTTGATGCCCTTGCTCAAGTCGCCGTACACGCCGGGGAAATCCAGCGGCATGCGGTGGCTCATGTCCTTGTCGGCGTGCAGTTCGATCATCTGCGCGGTTTCGCTGGAGAAGCGCTGCAGCTGTCCTTGCATGTTCTCCATCGCATTGAGCAGGCGGCCGGGTTCGTCGCGTGCCTGGGTCTGCACATCGTTGTCCAGGCGGCCATCGGCGATCGCCTCGGCGGCGCGGGTGGCGCGGTCCAGCGGCTGGGTCAGGCTGCGGGTGATCGCCCAGGCCAGCAGGCTGCTGACGATCAGCACCGCCACGCCGCCGCCGATCAGCATGTTGCGGCCGCTGGCCATCGCCTGCGTCGCCTGGGCATAGGCCGCCTGCATCTGTTCGTCCTGCAATTCCACGTTCTCGTTGATCTTCGCGTTCCAGGCGAGGGTGGCCGGGCGCGAGCGCTCGCTCAGCGCAGTTTGCGCTTCGGCATTGCGGCCGGAGGTGGCGAGTGCGATGACTTCGTCGTTCATGGTGCGCGCGGTGGCGCGCGCGGCGTCGATCTCGTTGCGAAGTGCTCTGCCTTTCTCGCTGGCGGTGAATGTCTCCAGTTGCTTGCGCAAGTCCGCATAACGCTGGCGCTGTGTCTTGATCTCAGCCAGCGCCTGCTGGTTGAGTTCCTCGCTGGTGATCATGGCCAGGGTGCCCAGTGCGATCAGGATGTTGCTGTTTGCATTGAGCATGCTATTGCCGATCCGGGCCTTCTCGACGTTAACTTTGACGATGTTGTCGAGTTCCTTGTGGGCACGCGACATGGACAGTAGCCCTGCCGCCACCAGCAGGCAGGAGAGCAGGATCAGAAGGCCAAAGGCGCCGCCCAGGCGGCGCCCGACGTTGTAGCGTTGCAGGAACGAATTCATGGTTGACCTCTTTGATTACCAAATGTTGCTGTACGGTTCGTTGGACAACGCCCTGCATAACGGCATTGCCGAAGAAATGTCTTTAGCGACGAGACTTGGCCGTAAACAAATGGAGAAAGAATTCGACTGTTTCGTTGTGGAGCTGCGTTTCTGTCCAGCTGTGTAGCAGCTGTTGTACCGTCGCCTGAATGCAATAGCGGCACGGATGCTGGATAGGCGTATGGAACTTTGGGTGTAGGGCGACTCCCGACCTTGGGCGGGTGCGTTCCCTACGCGCGGCAGGCTTGCGATGGCGCGTCGGCGTTCATGCGACGCTGGTGCCTGGAGTGCAGCCGGGCGAACCGCCCCGCTTGCACTCCATCAGAACGCTTGCCAATCCGTCTCGATCGCGGGGTGGACGATAGCGCGATTGCCGGGAATCGCGCGAACGGCTGGCGTGCGCATGCCGCTCGCTGGCTGAGGCCGCTTCGGTAGCGCCTTCACGGCGGTCGCTGTCCGGCTCGGCACCGCGGTGCCCGGCACGTGGCCGTCGAGTCTGAATATCGCGACGACCTCGCTCAGCTGACCGGCCTGTTCCTCCATGGCGCGTGCGGCGGCGGTGGCTTCCTCGACCAGGGCGGCGTTCTGCTGGGTGGCTTCGTCCATCTGGGTGACGGTCTGGTTGACCTGCTCGATCCCCGACGACTGCTCCTGCGAGGCGGCGGAGATCTCGCCCATGATATCGGTCACGCGCTGCACCGAGGACACGATCTCCTGCATGGTGCGGCCGGCTTGATCGACCAGCGCCGACCCTTCGGCGACGCGGGTGACCGAGTCGTCGATCAGGTGCTTGATCTCCTTGGCCGCGCCCGCCGAGCGCTGGGCCAGGGTGCGCACCTCGCTGGCGACCACGGCGAAACCGCGGCCCTGTTCGCCGGCACGTGCGGCTTCCACTGCGGCATTCAAGGCCAGGATATTGGTCTGGAAGGCGATGCCGTCGATCACCGAGATGATGTCGGCGATCTTCTTCGAGGACGTCTCGATGCCGCTCATCGTAGTCACCACCTGGCTCACCACCTCGCCGCCCTGCGAGGCGACCGATGCGGCGCCGACGGCGAGCTGGTTGGCCTGGCGCGCATGCTCGGCGTTCTGCTTGACCGTGGAGGTCAGTTCCTCCATCGACGCGGCAGTCTCTTCCAGACTTGCGGCCTGCTGCTCGGTGCGCAGCGACAGGTCGTCGTTGCCGGCGGCGATCTCGCTGGCCGCGGTGTTGATATTCCCGGCGGCCTGCTGGATGCGGCCGACGATGCTGGCCAGGCGCTCGGCGGTGGCGTTGGCGTCGTCGCGCATCGTGGCGAACACGCCCTGGAATTCGCCGTGCATGCGCGCGCTCAGGTCGCCGTCGGCCAATGCGCTGAGCAGGCGCGACACTTCGGCGATGCTGCCGGCGTTGGCGTCGAGCAAGCCGTTGAGCTGCTGTGCCAGCAGCAGGAAGAAGCCCTGTTTGCCGTCGCTGTCGATACGCTTGGACAGATCGCCGGCGGCGGCGCTGCGCACCACCTCGGCTACGTCCACTTCGACCTTGGCCTCGGCGGTGCGGTCGCGCCATTCGCAGACGAAACCGACGTGCGCGCCGAGCTCGTTGCGGATCGCGGAAATCTCCTGCGCGATGCGGGCATCGCGGTAACGCACCTCGCGCTGCGCGACGCCCTGGCGGTCGAGCTGCTGGTAGATCTCCGCGTCCTGCGAGTTGCCCACTTCCAGCAGCGACACCGGCTGGCCGAGCAGCGGGCTGGAACGCGTGAAGGCCGGCGCACAGGCATGGATGTCGTCGGCGTAGGTGTGCAGCAGTTGCTGCAGCGCGCCGTTGGCGTAGACGATGGTCAGGTCGGGATCGGCGATGTACATGCCGGTCGAGGCGTTGTCCAGCGCGGTGCGGATGCGCAGGTTCTCGGCCGCGACGCTGCGCTCGCGTTCGATCCGCTCGCGCAGTTCGCGCTGCATGCGCGCCAGCGCCGCCATCAGGCTGTTGGCGTGCTTGGCGGCGACCGGGATCGGCTGATCCAGGCGCCCTTCGGCGATGTGCTGGGCGGCGGCCATCGCCACCCGCGGTTCGCCGCCGAGCAGGCGCGACGCCGAACGCAGGATCCAGCCGGCGGCCAGTCCCATGCCCAGCACCGCCAGCACCACTGCGGCGGCCTGTTGCCAGGTCACGCGGCGGCTGTACTGTTCGGCGGCGCTGCGGCTGCTCTGGTTCAGCGCCAGGATGCGCTCGCTGATCGAGCCCATGCGCGTTTCGAGCTGTTCGAATTTCTCGGTGAAGGCGGCATAGGCGGCGTCGCTGTCCGCGTTGGTTTGGACCAGGGTCAACACCTGGTTCGCGGCGGCGATGTAGTCCTGCAACGCCGGCGTGACGGCATCCAGTTCGTGGCGCAATGCCGGATCCAGCGGCAGTTTGCGGTTGTCGGCCACGGCCTGACGGAATTCCGCGGCATGCTCGACCAACGACGCGTGCGCGGCCTTGACCCCTGCGGCGTCCTGCCGCGAGGCCGACAGCAGCGCGGTGGTCACGTCGCCGCGCAAGGTGTCGTGCATCATGTCCGCTTGCATATGGTTGCGCAGCGCGTCGGAGGAAATGACCTGCGCGGCGACCGCGTTGAGCAATCCGTGCTGCGCGCTGTAACCGACGCCGCCCAGCGCCAGCAGCGCGACCACCGCCACCAGCACCAGGATTGCGAGCATGTGCATGATCTTCATCGGTATCGCCTGGTTCGGTTCAAAAACGGAAGGACAAACCCGCGCCCAGCGCGTGATCCGGCGAACGGTCGTTGAGGCCGTGGCTATAGGCCACATCCAGCTGCACGTCGTTGCTCAGCAGCCAGGCCGAGCCGATGTCGAGCAGGGCGACGGTGCCGCCGTCGTTGCTGTTGGCGATCTGCGGCAGCGCCAGTTCGACGAACGAACGGCTGCGCTCGGTCCATGACTTGCCGAGCACCATGCCGAAGATGCCGGCCGCGTAGCGGTGGCCGTCCTCGTTCTCGTTCCAGATCACGCCCGGCATCACCCCGGCGGAGAGGCTGTCGCTGAGTTCCCATTCGGCGACCAGCCGGAACGAGGGGCGCGCGCCGTTGCCGCGCAGGCGGTGCGCGCCGCTGGGCAGATCCACGTGCAGCAACCACGCCAGCGAGGCGCCGCCATCGTCTGAAGCTGCCAGGTGATGCTTGACCCCGAGCGAGACATCGGCGAAGCCGGAGATGTCGCCATCGCCGCCGGGCACGTCGTTGTGTTGCCAGCCGTCCGTTTCCAGGCGCAATTCCCAGGTCGGGCCGAGGCCGTAGCGCAACAGGGTGGGCGTGGCGTAGCCATCG
This sequence comes from Xanthomonas translucens pv. translucens DSM 18974, assembly GCF_000331775.1. The sequence goes on along the minus strand of NZ_CAPJ01000089.1, from coordinate 12,533 downwards.
ACACCGTCGTCGCGCTCCCAGGCCACGCTGGTTTCCACCTGCAGGCGGCGGTCGCCGACGGTGAGGCTGGATTCGACGAAGTCGGGGCGGTCGGTGGCGATCGACGCTTCTTCGGCGTGCGCGAGGCTGGCGATGCCGAACAAGGTCAGGCAGCTGGCAAGAGCTATAGGCTTCATGGTATTCCCTGTCAACGGTCGACGGTGAACACATGCGCCTGGCCGTGGTGTCGCCGACTGGCCGCAGGGTCCGTTTGGACCGGCTGTCGCGTCTGCCAGGACGCGTCAGCCAAATGTCTTACACGCTAGCGGCCAGGCGCGAAGTATCTTTAAACATGTCCGGCCGATGGCGCGCGGCGGTCATCGAACGGACAGTGCAGCGGCGGTCAGCCTGGTGCGGTTGTCGCGCCGCGACATGCGGTGGCATGCGGGCCTTGCGCTGGCGCATACCGTCCCGGCGCGTCCCCGCCGCAGTGCGGGAACGCGCCGGACCACGGCGGCTCAGAACTCGTGCCACTGCGCTTCGTTGGCGCTGCTCGGCGTGCCTGGCAACGCAGGCATGGATGGCGTGCCGCGCTTTGCCGGCGCGCTCCTGGTTTTCGCCTTCGCAGCGGGCGTGGCGCGCGCTGCGCCGGGCCTGGGTACGATGGCCAGCGTGGTGGAGGCAACCGCGGTGTCGAGCTTAAACACGGCCACGGCCTCGGTGAGCTGGCCGGCCTGGTGTTCCATCGCGCGCGCCGCGGCGGTGGCTTCCTCGACCAGGGCGGCGTTTTGCTGGGTGGCTTCGTCCATCTGGGTGACGGTCTGGTTGACCTGCTCGATACCGGCGTACTGCTCCTGCGAGGCAGCGGAGATCTCGCCCATGATGTCGGTGACGCGCTGCACCGAGGAGACGATCTCGGTCATGGTCTGGCCGGCCTGGCGCACCAGCGCCGACCCTTCGGCGACGCGGGTGACCGAGTCGTCGATCAGGCTCTTGATCTCCTTGGCCGCACCGGCCGAGCGCTGGGCCAGGGTGCGCACCTCGCTGGCGACCACGGCGAAACCGCGGCCCTGTTCGCCGGCACGTGCCGCTTCCACCGCGGCGTTCAAGGCCAGGATATTGGTCTGGAAGGCAATGCCGTCGATCACCGAGATGATGTCGGCGATCTTCTTCGAGGACGTCTCGATGCCGCTCATCGTGGTGACCACCTGGCTCACCACGTCGCCGCCCTGCGAGGCGACCGATGCGGCGCCGACGGCGAGCTGGTTGGCCTGGCGCGCATGCTCGGCGTTCTGCTTGACCGTGGAGGTCAGTTCCTCCATCGACGCGGCAGTCTCTTCCAGGCTGGCGGCCTGTTGCTCGGTGCGCCGCGACAGGTCGTCGTTGCCGGTGGCGATTTCGCTGGCCGCGCTGTTGATGCTCATCGCGGCGGTCTGGATGCGGCCGACGATGGCGGCCAGCTGCTCGGAGGTGGCGTTGGCATCGTCGCGCATCGTGGCGAACACGCCCTGGAACTCGCCGTGCATGCGCACGCTCAGGTCGCCAGCGGCGATCGCCTGCAGCAGCGTGGACAAGGATTGCAGGTTACCGTCGGCGGTGGCCATCAGCAGGTTGAGGCTGTCGACCATGGCGCGGAAGTCGTACTGGAAGCGCTGCGCGTCGCCGCGCACGCTGAAGTCGCCGGCCGCTGCGGCGGAGGCGAGTTGGTTGATCTCGCGGTTCATCGCGGTCAGGTTCTGCTTGACCGTGTCCATGGTCTCGGTCAACACGGCTTTTTCGCCGGGCAACCGTTCCATGTCCTCGCTGAGGTCGCCGATCGCGTAGCGGCCCATGATCTGCGCCAGGCGCAGCTTTACCGCGATGTGCGAGGCGGCCAGCGCGTTGCTGTCGCGGACCATGCGCCCGTAGTCGCAGGGGAAGGCGCCTTCATCCATGCGGTAGCTGATCTGGCCGGCGTCGTGGCGCTGCGCCATTTCCTTCTGCGCATCGAGCACGGCGCGCAGCTGCTGCTGCATGCGCTGCAGCGAACCGAACAGGCGGCCCAGCTCATCGTTGCGTCGGTAGTGGATGCGGCTATCCAGGCGCCCGTCGGCGACCGCGGCAGAGACTTCGGCGGCGTCGGCCAGCGGCTTGACCACCAGGCGTTGCAGCAGCAGGTAAAGCCCGGCGCTGAGCAGCAGCGCCGCGCACAGGCCGACTGCGATGATGGTCCACAACAGCGAACGCGCCTGGGCCATCAGCAACGCGCGCGGGACCGCCACGCCCAGCGCGAAGCGCTCCTGCGTCTGGCCGACCTGCAGCGGCACATACACTTCGATGTCGCTGGCGCCGGTCTGCGGATCGGCGGCCTGTCGGGTCACGGTCTCGCCCTTGGCGATGCCGGCCAACAAGGCGCGCGTGGCCGGATCGTCGAGTTTCTTGCCGACCAGCGCCGGGTCGCGATCGGCGATGATCACCCCGCCGGGCGACAGCAGGCGCACCTGGCCCTCGCCGAGCGGACGCAACTTGGACAGGCGTTGCTGCAGCTTGTCCAGGCCGAAGTCGCTGATCACCACGCCCAGGAACTTGCCGTTCTCGAGCACCGGAGTGGTCAGCGTGGTCATCAGCACCTTGGCGCCATCGATCTCATAGAGATAGGGTTCGACCACGGTCGGGCGGTGTTGCTGGCGTGCCTTGAGATACCAGTCGCCGATGCCGGGGACGTCGTAGTCGCGCAGCGGCTCGCGCACCTGTTTGTCGCCCTGCCATGCCCAGTACACCATGTAGCGGCCGCTGCTGTCGTGGCCCTCGGCGTTGACATAGGCTTGGTCCTTGCCGTCGAACGTCTCCGGCTCCCACATGGTGCCCATGGCGGTCCAGTTCGGGTGCTGGCGCACTCCGCGCAGCAGGATGTCGCTGAAGGTCTCGCGGATCTGGCCGCTCTGGTGACGCTGCACCAACATGCTGCTGGCGACGATCTGGTGGGAGATGAAAGCGGCATCCATGTCGCTGGCAATGCGCTGCGCCTCCAGGCGCGCGACATTGGCCATGCCGTCCTTGGCCGAGACGAGCAAGGCATCGCTGCTGCGCACGTAGCTGATCGCAGCGGTCACTCCGAAGCACAGGACGGCAATGGCGGCCACGCCGAGCATCAGGCGGGTTGCGACGCTGGTGGAGCGGGTGAGAAGAGTCTGGCTCATGGCGTTGGTCGGCTGGCAGAAGTGGAGGGGACGCGCATTCCCATCCGTTCGCCGGCGTTGCAAGAGGGCATCGAGTGCCGGGCGTGACGGTTTCGTGAAGATGCTGCGTCTGACTCCTTATCGGCATTGCATCTCAAAAATTGAATCGGCCGCAGCGAGGCTGCGGCCGATCGGAACCTCATGCTGCGCCGGACGCTGCCGCCGGACTCAGAATTCCTTCCACTCGGTTGCCGTTTCGGCCATGGCCAGCGCCTTCGGCCGCGCTGCCTGGCGCACTGGCGCACGCGTTGCCGGCAGCGGGCGCGGCACCGGCCTGGTCGCCGCCACGGCGGTGTCGGTGGTCTCGATCTTGAATACCGCCACGGCCCCGGTGAGCTGGCCGGCCTGCTCTTCCATCGAACGTGCGGCGGCGCTGGCTTCTTCGACCAGCGCGGCGTTCTGCTGGGTGGTCTCGTCCATCTGGTTGACGGTCTGGTTGACCTGCTCGATACCGGCGTATTGTTCCTGCGAGGCGGCGGAAATCTCGCCCATGATGTCGGTGACGCGCTGCACCGAGGACACGATCTCGCTCATGGTCTGCCCGGCCTTGCGCACCAGCACCGAGCCGTCGGCCACCTGGCTGACCGAGGTGTCGATCAGCCCCTTGATTTCCTTGGCCGCACCGGCCGAGCGTTGGGCGAGGGTACGCACCTCGCTGGCGACCACGGCGAAACCGCGGCCCTGTTCGCCGGCACGCGCCGCTTCCACCGCGGCGTTGAGCGCCAAGATGTTGGTCTGGAAGGCGATGCCGTCGATGACCGAGATGATGTCTGCGATCCTCTTCGAGGACGCCTCGATGCCGCTCATCGTGGCCACCACCTGGCCGACCACGTCGCCGCCCTGCGAAGCCACCGAGGCGGCGCCCACCGCGAGCTGGTTGGCCTGGCGTGCGTGCTCGGCGTTTTGCTTCACGGTGGAAGTCAATTCCTCCATCGAGGCGGCGGTTTCTTCCAGGCTCGCGGCCTGCTGTTCGGTGCGGCGCGACAGGTCGTCGTTGCCGGCGGCGATTTCGCTGGCGGCGGCGTTGATGCTGATCGCCGCGCTCTGGATGCCGCCGACGATGGTGGACAGCTGTTCGGCGGTCGCGTTGGCATCGTCGCGCATCCGGGCGAACACGCCGTTGAACTCGCCGTGCATGCGCTCGGTCAGATCGCCGGCGGCGATGGCCTGCAGCATCGTGGACAAGGATTGCAGGTTGCCGTCGGCGGTGGCCATCAGCTGGTTTAGGCTATCGACCATGGCGCGGAAATCGTACTGGAAGCGCTGCGCATCACCGCGCACGCTGAAGTCGCCGGCGGCCGCGGCGGCGGTGAGCCGACCGATCTCGCCGCTGATCGCGGTCAGGTTCTGCTTCACTGCGTTCATGGCCTTGGTGATGGTGGCCTTTTCGCCGGGCAGCTGCGGCATATCCTCGGAAAAGTCGCCGATCGCGTAGCGCTCGATCAGGTGCACGGTTTGCATCTTGACTGCGATATGGGTGGCCACCAGCTGGTTGGCGTCGCGAACCATCTTGCCGTAGTCGCCTGGGAAAGTACTTTCGTCCATGCGGTAGCTGATCTGGCCGGCGTCGTGGTGCTGTGCCATTTCCGCCTGCGCCGCCAGCACCGCGCGCAACTGGGTCTGCATGATGCCCATGCTGGCCAGCAAGCGACCGGTCTCATCGCGCGACTGGGTGTCGATGGCGTTGTCCAGCTTGCCCGAGGCGATGGCATCGGCGACACCGATCGCCAGGCCCATGCGCTTGAGCAACTGCTGCCGGATCAGGATGCCCATGCCCACTGCGACCAGGATCGCCACCAGGCTGCCCAGCAGCACCGACCACTTGCCTTGCGCGCGCACCACCTCCAACTGCTCGCTGCGCTTGACCAGCAAGCCGCTTTCCTCGTCGGCGAAGGCGCTCAGCAGCGAGCGGATCGTGCCCATGGCCTTGCGGTCGCGGCCTTCGGCGAACGCGGACAACACCTGGTTCTGGCCGTTGGCGCCTGCGCGCAGCGCGATGATCTGCTTTTCGACCTGCAGCAGCTCCTGGTACTTGGCGTCCAGCTGCACCAGGCGCGCCTGCTGCCGCGGATTGTCCGCGGTCAGGCGCTTGGCCTCGGCGTAGCTCTTTTCGAAGCCGGCCTGGCCGAACACGAACGGCTGCAGATGCGCCTTGTCGCCCGTCAGCAGGTAGCCGCGGGTTCCGGTTTCCACGTTCAGTGCATTGGCCTGCATCAGTTCGCCGGTCGCGAGCACATTGAAGGTGTGCTCGTTGATGGCCATGGCGTCGTTGAGCTGGAACTGGCTGCGCAGGCTGATCGCGCCAACGATGAGCAGCACCAGCACGACGGCACCGAAGCCGATGGCGAGTTGTGCCGAAATGGGCAGATTCTTGGTCTTCATCGATGGATCCCGAAGTTGAGGATGAAAGAACGGCAGGGGGAGGATGCCGATCGCCGCATCCACGTCCTCTGTAACGGCCGGTTCATGCCCAAGTTCAATCGATTGCTGGACCGCAATAGATAGTCTTGGTCAATCGTTATTAGCTTTTTTCCTGTGCGATGCCTTTGATTTGTTGGATTTAGGACACGCCACGCGATGCGGTTGTGGTCTTTGCCACGGCAGACAGGTGCGACGTATCACGGCCGGCCACAATTGGCACTGCGTCCCAGAACGAGAATCGGCCGCGGAGATTCCGCGGCCGACGGGGTGTCGCTCTGCGCTGGGTCAGGCGGTGGCGGCATTCCTGGCCGCCGCCATCGCTGTGTGGCCTATGTCATTGCGTCTATGCCTGACGCAACTGCGCCGGTTGTGCCGACAGGCTGCGCACCGGTGCCCGTTTTGTCGGTGCGGCCTTGGCGGCCTCGATCTTGAACACCGCCACCGCTGCGGTGAGCTGGCCGGCCTGCTCCTCCATCGCGCGCGCCGCGGCGGTGGCTTCCTCCACCAGCGCCGCGTTCTGCTGGGTGGCTTCGTCCATCTGGGTGACGGTTTGGTTGACCTGCTCGATGCCGGCGTACTGCTCCTGCGAGGCGGCGGAGATCTCTCCCATGATGTCGGTGACGCGCTGCACAGAGGACATGATCTCGGTCATGGTCTGGCCAGCCTGGCGCACCAGTGTCGACCCTTCGGCGACACGGGTGACCGAGTCGTCGATCAGGCTCTTGATCTCCTTGGCCGCACCGGCCGAGCGCTGGGCGAGGGTACGCACCTCGCTGGCGACCACCGCAAAGCCGCGGCCCTGTTCGCCGGCACGCGCCGCTTCCACCGCGGCGTTCAAGGCCAGGATATTGGTCTGGAAGGCGATGCCGTCGATCACCGAGATGATGTCGGCGATCTTCCTCGAGGAGGTTTCGATGCCGCTCATCGTGCTCACCACCTGGCTGACCACATCGCCACCCTGCGAGGCGACCGAGGCGGCGCCGACCGCGAGCTGGTTGGCCTGGCGTGCATGCTCGGCGTTCTGCTTGACCGTGGAGGTCAGTTCTTCCATCGAGGCGGCGGTTTCTTCCAGGCTGGCGGCCTGCTGCTCGGTACGCCGCGACAGGTCGTCGTTGCCGGTGGCGATCTCGCTGGCCGCGGAATTGATGCTGAGTGCGGCGGTCTGAATGCCGCCGACGATGCCGGTCAACTGGTCGGCGGTGGCGTTGGCGTCGTCGCGCATCCGGGCGAACACGCCATGGAACTCGCCGTGCATGCGCGCGGTCAGGTCGCCGGCGGCGATCGATTGAAGCAGCGCCGAGAGCTTGCCGAGGTTGCGGTCGCTGACTTCCATCATCGCGTTGAGGCCTTGCACCATCGCCTGGAAATCGTGCTGGAAGTTCTCCGCATCGCCGCGCGCACTGAAGTCGCCGGCGGCAGCCGCGGCGGCCAGGCGCTTGATCTCGGTGTTGATCGCCAGCAGGCTGGTCTTGGCCGCGTCCATCGATTGGTGCAGCACCGCGCGGCTGCCGGGCAGGCGCCGTGCATCGCGGCGCAGGTCGCCGTTGGCGTATTCGTTGAGCACCGCGATCGCATCGACGATGGCGTCCAGGTGCTCGAACATCATGGTGTTGATGCCTTTGCTCAGGTCGCCGTACACGCCGGGGAAGTCCAGCGGCATGCGGTGGCTCATGTCCTTGTCCGCATGCAGTTCGATCATCTGCGCGGTCTCGCTGGAGAAGCGCTGCAGCTGCGTCTGCATCTTGTCCATCGCGTTGAGCAGGCGGCCGGGTTCGTCGCGTGCCTGGGTCTGCACATCGTTGTCCAGGCGCCCGTCGGCGATGGCTTCGGCGGCACGGGTGGCACGATTCAGCGGCTGGGTCAGACTGCGAGTGATCGCCCAGGCCAGCAGGCTGCTGACGATCAGCACTATCACGCCGCCGACGATCAGCATGTTGCGGCCTTGGGCCATTGCCTGTGTCGCCTGCGCATAGGCCGTCTGCAATTGCTGGTCCTGCAGGTCCACGTTGTCACGGATCTTCGCGATCCAGGCGAGGGTGGCGGGGCGCGAGCGCTCGCTCAGCGCGGTTTGCGCTTCGGCATTGCGGCCGGAGGTGGCAAGCGCGATCACTTCGTCGTTCATGGTGCGGGCGATGGCGCGTGCGGCGTCGATCCCGGCACGAAGCGCCTTGCCTTCCTCGTCGGCGGGGAATGCCTCCAGTTGCTTGCGCAAGTCCGCATAGCGCTGGCGCTGCGTCTTGATCTCGGCCAGCGCCTGCTGGTTGAGTTCCTTGCTGGTGATCATGGACAGGGTGCCCAGCGCGACCAGGATGTTGGTGTTGGCATCGAGCATGCCGTTGCCGATCCGGGCCTTCTCGACGTTGACTTTGACGATGTTGTCGAGCTCCTCGCGGGCACGCGACATGGACAGCAGCCCTGCCGCCACCAGTAGGCAGGAGAGCAGGATCAGCAGGCCGAAAGCGCCACCGAGACGGCGGCCGACGTTGTAGCGTTGCAGGAACGAATTCATGGTGGACCTCTTTGATTACCAAAGGTTGCTGTAACGGTTCGGTGGGCAACGTCACTGCAGAGCGGCATTGCCGAAGAAATGTCTGTAGCGGCGAGACTTGGCGGTAAACAAATGGAGAAAGAATTCGACTGTTGCATTGTGTGTCTGCGTTTCTGTCCAGCTGTGTTGCAACTGTTGTGCCGTCGCCTGAATGCGATAGCGGCACGGAGGCTGGGTTGGCGTATGGGACCTTGGGTGTAGGGCGACTCCCGACCTTGGACGAGTGCGTTCCCTACGCGCTGCAGGCTTGCGATGATGCGTCGGCGTTCATGCGACGCTGGTGGCGAGCGTGCAGCCAGGCGAACCGCCCGGCTGGCACTCCATCAGAACGTTTGCCAATCCGTGTTGGTCGCAGGGTGGGCGGCGGTGCGATTGCCGTGAATCGCGCGAACGGCTGGCGTGCGCATGCCGCTCGCCGGCGCAGGCCGCTTCGGTAGCGCCTTCACCGCGGCCGCTGTCCGGCTCGGTACCGCCGTGCCCTGCAGGTGGTCGTCGAGTCTGAATATCGCGACGGCCGCGCTGAGCTGCCCAGCCTGGTCTTCCATCGCGCGCGCCGCGGCAGTGGCTTCCTCGACCAGCGCGGCGTTCTGCTGGGTGGCTTCGTCCATCTGGGTGACGGTCTGGTTGACCTGCTCGATGCCGGCGTACTGCTCCTGCGACGCAGCGGAGATCTCGCCCATGATGTCGGTGACGCGCTGCACCGAGGACACGATCTCGGTCATGGTCTGCCCGGCCTTGCCGACCAGCGCCGAGCCTTCGGCGACGCGGGTCACCGACTCGTCTATCAGGCCCTTGATCTCCTTGGCCGCGCCGGCCGAACGCTGCGCGAGGGTGCGCACCTCGCTGGCGACCACGGCGAAACCGCGGCCCTGTTCGCCGGCGCGCGCCGCCTCCACCGCCGCATTCAGCGCAAGGATGTTGGTCTGGAAGGCGATGCCGTCGATGACGCTGATGATGTCGGCGATCTTCTTCGACGAGATCTCGATGCCGCTCATCGTGGTGACCACCTGGCTGACCACGTCGCCGCCTTGCGAGGCGACCGAGGCCGCACCGACCGCGAGCTGGTTGGCTTGGCGCGCATGCTCGGCATTCTGCTTGACCGTGGAGGTCAGCTCTTCCATCGACGCGGCGGTTTCTTCGAGGCTGGCGGCCTGCTGCTCGGTGCGGCGCGACAGGTCGTCGTTGCCGGTGGCGATTTCGCTGGCGGCGGCATTGATGCTGAGCGCGGCGGTCTGGATGCCGCCGACGATCCCGGTCAGTTGCGCGACCGTGGTGTTTGCGTCGTCGCGCATCGTGGCGAACACGCCGTTGAACTCGCCGTGCATGCGCGCGGTCAGGTCGCCTTCGGCGATGGAACGCAACAGCTCCGACAGCTTGCCCAGGCTGTTGTCGCTTGCCTCCATCATGGCGTTGAGGTCCTGCACCATCAGGCGGAAATCGTGCTGGAACTGCGCTGCATCGCCGCGCACGCTGAAGTCGCCGGCGGCGGCTGAGGCGGCCAGACGCTTGATCTCGGCGTTGATCGCCAGCAGGCTGGCCTTGGCCGCGTCCATCGATTGGTGCAGCACCGCGCGGCTACCCGGCAGGCGCCGCGCGTCGCGGCGCAGGTCGCCGTTGGCGTATTCGTTGAGCACCGCGATCGCATCGACGAAGGCGTCCAGGTGCTCGAACATCATGGTGTTGATGCCCTTGCTCAGGTCGCCGTAGACGCCGGGGAAATCCAGCGGCATGCGATGGCTCATGTCCTTGTCGGCGTGCAGTTCGATCATCAGCGTGGTTTCGCTGGAAAAACGTTGCAACTGCGCCTGCATGCCTTGCATTGCGTGCAACAGGCGGGCCGGTTCGTCGTGCCCCTGGGTGCCGACGTCGTTGTCCAGGCGGCCGTTGGCGATCGCCTCGGCGGCGCGGGTGGCGCGCTCCAGCGGCTGGGTCAGGCTGCGGGTGATCGCCCAGGCCAGCAGGCTGCTGACCAACAGCACGCCGACGCCTCCGGCGATCAGCGCATTGCGTCCGTTGACCATTGCCTGGGTTGCCGAGGTGTAGGCGAGGGTGGCCCTCTTGCGCTGGCTGGAAACGCAGTCGCGGATCGCTTTTTGCCAGGCGTTCATCGCTGCGCCACCAGGCCCCATCAGCATCGCTTGCGCCTCGGCCTGGCGGCCTGTCATGGCCTTGGCGATGATCGCATCGTTGGAGGTGCGGGCGATGTCCCGCTGCTTGTTCACCATTGCGCGGTTCTTCATGCCCTGCGCATCGGTGGGGGTGGCGAATATCACATCGCGGTTGCTGTTGTAGCGCAGGCGCTGGCTATCGATGGTCTCTTTGGCCGTGGCCATGTCGTCGGCATCCTTGGCCATGGACAGGTCGCGCAACGCGATCGAGATGCTGCTGTTGGCATCCAGCATCTCGCTCCATAGCCGGATCTTTTCCATGTTGACGTTGACGATGCCGTCGATCTGGCCGCGTGCTTTGGCGATGGTGACGACACCGGCGGCCACCAGCAAGCAGGACAGCAGGATCAAAAGACCGAAGGCCAGCGTCAGCCGGCGGCCGACGTTGTAGCGTTGCAGAAGTGCATTCATGAAGAGATTCCAGTAAAACCAGGGACAGGTGGAGCGGCTGAGGTGAGGGTGACAGTTGCGTTTGCGGCGTCCATGCAGCGATTCGATGACCGCCGCAACGCAAGGCGGCATCCGCATGGAGACGGGGCGGCGCCTGTGTGCTCCGTGGCGTAGCGGTCGTTGTGTCGGGAAAGATGAAACTTCAGCTTTCAGCGACGGCGTCAGGGCTGCGTTCTCTCCGCGGCAACAACACGGCCGGCATTCCCGGGGCGCATGCGCTGGGCGCATGCGGCCTGCTGCATCGCCGCTGCAGCCTGTGCGTTGCGCGCGCGATGCCGGTAAAGCTGATCGGGCGGGAATGCGTGTTCGGCTACCTGATCTTCGGGAACTTCACGGTGTGCATCAGGCGCATCCGTGAGTAGGCATCATGCCCTGGGCGTGGTCGGCATTGCACCGAACCGAACGCCAACCTCAATTTGGTCTGGACGGACCCGTTTGCGTCACGATGCCGGTGGCCCGTCCAGGATGCCGCTTGTCCCTTAAGCAACGGCTTCGTCCGCGATTTCTTTAGCCGGCGACGCGACGCCGCGTCGCCGTCGGTGCGTATGCCGCTGCGCTCAGGCCGCTTGCGGCACCTTCAGCGAACGCACCAGCCCGCCGATGTCCACGATCAGGGCGACGCGGCCGTCGCCGAGGATGGTGGCGCCGGAGATGCCGCCGATGCGTCGGTAGTTGTTCTCGATGTTCTTGACCACCACCTGCTGCTGGCCGACCAGTTCGTCCACTTCCAGCGCGATCTTCTGGCCGTCGGCCTCGACCACCACCACCAGCGGCTCGGCCTGCTCGGTGCGGCCGTAGCCGTAGGAATCGCTGAGCGACAGGATCGGCAGGTATTCGCCGCGGACCCGCAACACGCGACCTTCGCCGGCCATGCTGCGGATGTCGTCGGGCTGCGGCTGCAGCGCTTCGAGCACGTAGGCCAGTGGCAGGATCAGGGTTTCGCCGGCGACCGAAACGGTCATGCCGTCTAGGATCGCCAGGGTCAGCGGCAGCCGGATCAGCACGCGGGTGCCGCGGCCGGAGTTGCTTTCCAGCTGCACTTCGCCGCCCAGGCCCTGGATGTTGCGGCGGACCACGTCCATGCCCACGCCGCGGCCGGACAGGTCGGTGACGGCGTCGGCAGTGGAGAAGCCGGGGGCGAAGATCAGGTCCCACACCTGCGCGTCGGTCGGATTGTCCGGTACGCTCAGGCCGCGCTCGGTGGCCTTGGCCAGGATGCGCTCGCGGTTGAGGCCGGCGCCGTCGTCGCTGACTTCGATGACGATGTGCCCGCCCTGGTGCGAGGCGGCCAAGGTGATGGTGCCGGTCTCGTCCTTGCCGGCGGCGCGGCGCGCTTCGGGCATTTCCAGGCCGTGGTCGATCGAATTGCGCACCAGGTGCACCAGCGGATCGGCGATCTTCTCGATCAGGCCCTTGTCCAGTTCGGTGCCTTCGCCGATGGTGCGCAGCCGCACCTGCTTGCCGAGGCGGCTGGACAGGTCGCGGACCAGGCGCGGGAAGCGGCGGAACACCGCGTCCACCGGCAGCATGCGCACGCCGATCACCGCTTCCTGCAGGTCGCGGGTGTTGCGTTCTAGCAGGTCCAGGCCGGCGAACAGGCGTTCGGCGTGGGCCGGGTCGAGGTCGCCGGAGACCTGCTTGAGCATGGCCTGGGTGATGACCAGTTCGCCGACCAGGTTGATCAGCGCATCGACCTTGTCGACGCTGACCCGGATCGAGCTTTCCGCTTCGTGCGCGGCGGCGGCGTTG
>NZ_CAPJ01000090.1 GCF_000331775.1 Xanthomonas translucens pv. translucens DSM 18974 | reverse complement strand
GGCGGCGCCGCGCGCGCTGTGGCGCGGCGGCCGGAATTGCTAGAATCGCGCTCTTGTTTGCCGTTTGCCGGAATGCCGCCATGATCGAACTCAATCCCATCCGCCACCGCATTGCCGATCTGTCCGATCGGGTGCTGTCGCTTCGGGGGTTTCTTTGACTACGACGTCAAGAAAGAACGCCTAGAGGAAGTCACCCGGGAGCTGGAAAACCCCGATATCTGGAACGACCCCGAGCGCGCGCAGAGCCTGGGCCGCGAACGCGCCAACCTGGAGAAGACCGTCGGCGGCATCGCTAGCGTGCTCGACGGGCTGAACGAGGCGCTGGAGTTCCTGGAACTGGCCGAGAGCGAGGACGACGAGGACACCGCACTGGCGGTGGTCGCCGATGTCGAGCGCTTCCAGGTGCACGTGGAGAAGCTGGAATTCCAGCGCATGTTCTCCGGGCAGATGGACGCCAGCAACGCCTTCGTCGACATCCAGGCCGGCGCCGGCGGCACCGAGGCCCAGGACTGGGCCGAGATCCTGCTGCGCATGTACCTGCGCTGGTGCGAGTCGCGCGGCTGGAAGACCGAACTGATGGAAGTCTCCGGCGGCGAAGTCGCGGGGATCAAGTCGGCCACGCTGCGCGTGGAAGGCGATTTCGCCTACGGCTGGCTGAAGACCGAGACCGGCGTGCACCGGCTGGTGCGCAAGTCGCCGTTCGATTCGGACAACCGCCGCCACACCAGCTTCACCTCGGTATTCGTGTCGCCGGAAGTGGACGACAACATCGACATCGAGATCAATCCGGCCGACCTGCGCACCGACGTCTACCGCTCCTCCGGCGCCGGCGGCCAGCACGTCAACAAGACCGAGTCGGCGGTGCGCATCACCCACATCCCGACCAACATCGTGGTCGCCTGCCAGACCGGGCGCAGCCAGCACCAGAACCGCGACAACGCGATGAAGATGCTCGCCGCCAAGCTGTACGAGCTGGAGATCCAGAAGCGCAACGCCGAGCGCGACGCGGTCGAGGCGACCAAGTCGGACATCGGCTGGGGCAGCCAGATCCGCAACTACGTGCTCGACCAGAGCCGGATCAAGGACCTGCGCACCGGCATCGAACGTACTGACACGCAAAAAGTGCTCGACGGCGACCTGGACGAATTCGTCGAGGCCAGCCTCAAGTCCGGCCTGGAAGTCGGCGCAAAACGCAGCGACGCCTGAACCGGTGGCCTGCGCCCACCGTGGCGCAGGCCGGCCCCGCGGCACGTCATCCGCATCTGCTGCATCCTCTCCCTTCTTCTCCGCGTACCTATTCCCATGACAGAGCAGACCCCCGCGCCGTCCCTTCCCGTCGACGAAAACGGCCTCATCGCCGAACGCCGCGCCAAGCTGGGAGCGCTGCGCGCGCAGGGCGTGGCCTATCCGAACGATTTCCGCCGCCACGATTTCGCCGGCGACCTGCAGGCCGAGTTCGCCGATGCCGAGCGCTGGAGCGCCGAGGCGCTGGAGGCCGAGGGCCGCAGCCTGCGCCTGGCCGGGCGCCTGCTGGCCAAGCGGGTGATGGGCAAGGCCAGCTTCGTGCAGCTGCAGGACGAGTCCGGGCGCATCCAGCTGTTCCTGCAGGCCAATGCGCTGGGTCCGGCCTACGACGCGTTCAAGGGCTGGGACATCGGCGACATCATCGGCGTGGAAGGCGGGCTGACCCGCACCAAGACCGGCGAGTTGTCGGTGCGCGCCAGCGCGCTGCGGCTGCTGACCAAGGCGCTGCGCCCGCTGCCCGACAAGTGGCACGGCCTGTCCGACGTGGAGCAGCGCTACCGCCAGCGCTACGTGGACCTGATCGTATCGCCGGAGGCGCGCGAGGTGTTCGTCAAGCGCTCCAGGATCATCCGCGCGATGCGCGCCTGGCTGGACGCGCGCCGCTTCCTGGAAGTGGAGACGCCGATGATGCATTACATCCCCGGCGGCGCCACCGCCAAGCCGTTCACCACCCACCACAACGCGCTGGACCTGGACCTGTACCTGCGCGTGGCGCCGGAGCTGTATCTGAAGCGGCTGGTGGTCGGAGGCCTGGAACGGGTCTACGAGATCAATCGCAATTTCCGCAACGAAGGCGTCAGCACCCGGCACAATCCCGAATTCACCATGATGGAGCTGTACGAGGCCTACGCCACGTACCATGAGGTGATGGACCTGACCGAGAGCGTGATCCGCGACGTGGCCCAGGAGGTCCTCGGCACCACCCAGGTACACTGGGACGGCGCCGACATCGACCTGGCCCCGGCGTTCCGCCGCTGGCGCATGGATGAGGCGGTCCGCCACCACAACCCCGAGATCAGCGCCGCCGACTGCACCGACCGCGACGCGCTGCTGCGCCACTGCGAGCGGCTGAAGATCCGCACCAAGCCGTCCTACGGCTGGGGCAAGCTGCTGCTGGAGATCTTCGAGGCGACCGTGGAACACACCCTGATCCAGCCAACCTTCATCACCGACCACCCGGTCGAGGTGTCGCCGCTGGCCCGTTCCAGCGACACCGAACCGGGCTATACCGACCGCTTCGAGCTGTTCGTCAACGGCAAGGAGATCGCCAACGGCTTCTCCGAACTGAATGATCCCGAAGACCAGGCGGCACGGTTTCAGGCCCAGGTGGCGGCGAAGGAGGGCGGCGACGACGAGGCCATGCACTTCGACGCCGACTATATCCGTGCGCTGGAGGTCGGCCTGCCGCCCACCGGCGGCCTGGGCATCGGCATCGACCGTCTGGTCATGTTGCTGACCGGCAGCAGTTCGATCCGTGACGTGCTGCTGTTCCCGTACATGCGTCCGGAGGCTTAATCTAGCCACAGGGGGCGGTAGAGCCTTGGCGTGGGGTTCTCGTATCGGGCGTCGGCAAGCAAGTGGTTGGCAAGCAAGCGGAAGTGAGGCGGTTGAGTCGGCGCGGCCGGCGCCGGAGCGTTTCCCGTTGTTGTCCCAGCAACCCGATGCCCATGGGCGAGAGGATCGCAGATGCAAGATGCCAGCATGAGCCTGTCAGGAGTATCCTCCAGCAGCGACCGCCCGGACTGGGCGCAGGGGGCGGACAATCGCTTGAACATCGTCATCGTCGACGATCAGACGTCCGCGCGCACGATGCTGCGCCATGTGATCGAGGACATCGCCCCGGAGCTCACCGTCCGCGACTTCGGCGACTCGCAGGCCGCACTGGCCTGGTGCGAGGCCGGCAAGGTCGACCTGTTGCTGCTCGACTACCGCATGCCCGGCATGGACGGGCTGGAGTTCGCGCGGCGGCTGCGGCGGTTGCCCAAGCACCGCGACATTCCGATCATCCTGATCACCGTGGTCGGCGACGAGCCGATCCGCCAGGCCGCGCTGGAAGCCGGGATCATCGACTTCCTGGTCAAGCCGATCCGCCCGCGCGAACTGCGTGCGCGCTGCCACAACCTGCTGCAGCTGCGGCTGCAGAGCGAGAACATCAAGCAGCGTGCGATGTCGCTGGAGCAGCGTCTGCTGGCGAGCATGCGCGAGGTCGAGGAGCGCGAGCGCGAGACCCTGTCGCGGCTGGCGCGGGCGATCGAGTACCGCGACGCCGGAACCAGCGCCTACCTGGAGCGGATGGCGCACGTGGCCGGCCTGATCGCCGAGCAGCTGGGCCTGTCCGAGGACGAGGTGCGGGTCATCGAGATGGCCGCGAGCCTGCACGACATGGGCAAGATCGCCATTCCCGATGCGGTGCTGCTTAAGCCCGGCAAGCTGAACGAGGAGGAGATGGCGGTGATGCGCATGCCCCCGCGCATCGGCTACGAACTGCTCAGCGGCAGCCAGAACCGCTTCATCCAGGTCGGCGCGCTGATCGCGCTGCGCCACCATGAGCGTTACGATGGCAGCGGATACCCCGACGGCCTGGTCGGCGACGCGATCCCGCTGGAGGCGCGGATCGTGGCGGTCGCCGACGTCTTCGACGCGCTGATCTCGCCGCGTCCCTACAAGGAAGCCTGGACCATGGATGCGACCCTCGCCTATCTCTACGCGCAACGCGGCCGTCTGTTCGACCCGCGCTGCGTGGACGCGCTGTTCCGCGGGCGCGAGCAGTTGCACATGATCTGCGAGAAGTTCTCGACAGCCTCGGTTCGGCCGGGGGTCTAACCATGGCTAAGTGGTTTTCTCCATTGATCGAGCGCCTAGCCGGTCGCCCCGACAGTGAGCATGCTCAGAATTTGATCCGGATCGTGATCACTGCCCTATTTTCGATCTATATGGGGTGGCGCTATTTCCATGCGGGACAAGTCAATACATTGCCAGCAACTTGGCTGATTCTGCTGTTTGAACTGTTCGTCGCAATATGTTTGTTCGCAGCTATCTTGCTTCGTCCTGGGATTTCTCATGTGCGGCGCTGGATTGGCATGTTGACCGACTATGCTTGCATCGGTGCAATCATGTGCATCGAGGGGGAGCCTGCATCGCCGCTATATGCGGTTTACTTGTGGGTAACCATCGGCAATGGGCTGCGTTACGGCAGCAGTTATCTGCGTCTGGCCACTGCAATGGCTTCTGTCTCGTTTTTGTGCGCTTTGATCATATCGCCTTTTTGGCGTGGGAATGCGTATCTTGCCTGGGGATTGTGGATCGGTTTATGCGCAGTCCCGCTGTACTTCGATTCCCTGCTGAAGGCATTGACTAAGGCAAGCGAAGAGGCACGCCGAGCCAATGATGCAAAGAGTCGCTTTCTTGCCAATATGAGCCATGAGTTCCGCACACCGCTCAATGGTTTGTCCGGCATGACGGAGGTGCTGGCCACGACTCGGCTCGACGCGGAACAGCGTGAATGCGTCAACACTATTCAAGCTTCGGCTCGCACTCTGTTGTCGCTGGTCGAGGAAGTGCTGGATATCTCGGTGATCGAATCGGGCAAGCTGCGCTTGGATAAGCGTGACTTTTCGCTACGCGAGACGCTGCAAGGCATCAGCCTGATCTTGCAACCTCAGGCGCGCGCCAAGAACCTGAGCTATCAGGTGGACGTGGCCGCCGACGTGCCGGACAACCTGTCAGGCGACCCTGGGCACTTGGGCCAAGTACTGCTCAATCTGGCGGGCAATGCGATCAAGTTCACCGAGATGGGCAGGGTCGACATCCGCGTGCGGATACAGAAGAGCGAGCAGGGCCAGCCGAAGCGGTTGAGTTTCGACATCATCGATACCGGCATCGGTGTACCGCCGGAGATGCGCCCGCGGCTGTTCGAAGCCTTCGAACAGGCCGATGTCGGCTTGTCGCGTCGCTACGAAGGCACTGGCCTGGGCACCACGATCGCCAAGGGCTTGGTCGAGGCCATGGACGGCAGCATCGGCTACCAGGAGCATCCGCCACGCGGTAGCCATTTTTGGTTCGAACTGCCGTTCATGGCTGGTGCTGCACCGGACGCGGCAGTCACGATGCCCTCAGGCATAGCTGTGTCAGCCGAGGAGTTCGATCCCAGCGGCAACGTCATCGCCTTTTCCGATCCGTTTCTCCGCCATCGCGCGCGAATCCGCGGCATGCGCATTCTGGTCGCCGACGACCATGCCGCCAACCGCATGGTGCTGCAGCGCATGTTGCAGAAGGCAGGCCATCGGGCGATCTGCGTCGATGGCGCCGAGGCGGTGCTCGACGCGCTGGCCGAAAGCGAATTCGACGCGGTGATCGTCGATCTGCACATGCCGGGCATGAGCGGGCTGGACATGCTCAAGCATCTGCGGGTGATGCAGGCCGGTGGGCCACGCACGCCGGTGGTGGTGCTCAGTGCCGATGTCACCCCCGAATCGATACAGCGCTGCGAGCAGGCCGGCGCGCACACCTTCCTGGCCAAGCCGCTGGTGGCGAACCGACTATTGGACACGCTGACCGACATTGCCACCGACGGCAAGCTGCGCGGTGCCAATGAGACATCGGCGCGCCCGCTTGCCGCATCGATCGAAGGCGTGCTGGATCCGTCCGTCCTCGACGAATTGGCCGGGCTCGGCATGGGCGACGGCTTCGAACGCGAGTTCATCTCGCAATGCCTCAACGATGCCGAGGGCTGCCTCGGCGGCATGCAGGTGGCAGGGGAGGCCGAGCATTGGGAGCGGCTCCGCGAGCATGCGCATGCGATCAAGGGCGTCGCGAGCAACCTTGGATTGGTGCGGTTGGCCAGTCTGGGCGGTGAATTGATGCACATGGCTGAATGGCAGATGCGGAGTGAATGGAAACAGCGTCTCGTCAGTCTCAATGCCAGCCTTACCGAGGGGCGGGAAGCACTTGATATGCGAGCTAGGAGCGGTGCCACGCAGGGCGGCAGTGGAGAGATCGGTTGGTAAAGCCCAGCACATGACCGGGCCCGTCCCCGTGTACCGAGTCGGATGAGTTGTCTTCAAGCCGCGACGCCTTGGGAACGGCGGGTTTGTGCTCTAACCAAACGGTTCATGGTGCGCAATGATCTGTCACCCAGCTGCATGGCTGTGTCGACCCAGACTTCCGTAATCTTCATTAATTCTTCAAGTGAAACGGCACTTGCTAGGCGACGGACCTTATGCATCGCTGCTCGGGCGTGTGGAATACGTTGGTGATCACGAATAATCTGTTGCACTGCCGCCACGCCCTCGCCAGGTGGAACCACAACATCTACTAAACCCATTTGTAGCAACTGTTCGGCAGTGTACATATTGCCCTCCAGCATAATTTTTTCTGCCAAATGTGCGCTAATCCGCTGGCATAGAAACGAATAGGCTCCCATTCCCGGGAATAGATCGAACAGGACTTCGGGAAGACCCATTAGCACCCCTTTCTCGGCTACGATGGTATGGCAGCTGAGCGCGGCCTCGAAACCGCCGCCCATAGCATTTCCTTGTACCAGAGCAATACTGTGAGCCCCTGCATCCAACCCTACGTGAAATGCATGTACCCCGAGCACGCATTCTCGAGCGTAGTGGAGCATGGCGTGGCGGTCGCCGCTAAGGATTAGCTGGCTGAACAAGCCAAGGTCCCCACCCAGATTGAAGACACTGGCGTCAGAAGCCAGGATTACGTGGGGCAAAAGTTTGTTCTCTCGGTCCAGGCGCTGCTTCAGTTCCTTTTGGCAGTGCACGATCTCGTGGACCAACTGCGATGAAAAGCAAGGACGCGCGGTTTCGCAGCCTAAGTTGGCATGCATGTAGATCCAATGCTCGCCTCCAGTGGGCGCGGAGTTGACGCGAAGGGTGGAGTAGGGGCGGGTAAGGGGCAACGTGTCGATCATGCTCATGGCTAGGGCTCTTGGGAAACGCCCACGAAGAAGTGTGGCGCAGTGGGCGAATGCGGACTCCACCCGATCGATGCTACACCTGGCTCAGTAACATGAATCAATCACGCGCATGCGCTAAATAGACCTACGCCACGCAGCCAGCCGGCGCAGCGAACGCCGGCCTAGTTCGGGGGCCGTTACGCCTGGTTATCGCGCAATTCCCGCCGCAGGATCTTGCCGACGTTGGTCTTGGGCAGTTCCTTGCGGAACTCGACGATGCGCGGGTGCTTGTAGCCGGTCAGGTTGGCGCGGGCATGCGCCTTGACGTCCTCGGCGGTGAGGTTGGGGTCCTTTTTGACGATGACCACCTTGACCACTTCGCCGGATTTCTCGTCCGGCACCCCGACCGCGGCCACTTCCAGCACGCCGGGCATCATCGCGATCACGTCCTCGACCTCGTTCGGGTACACGTTGAAGCCCGAGACCAGGATCATGTCCTTCTTGCGGTCGACGATGTAGAAGAAGCCCTGCGGATCCATCCGCGCCATATCGCCGGTGTGCAGCCAGCCGTCGGCATCGATGGCGCCGGCGGTTTCCTCGGGGCGTCGCCAGTAGCCCTTCATCACCTGCGGACCCTGGATGCACAGTTCGCCGACCTCGCCGGGCGCCAGGATCTGGCCCTGGTCGTCCTTGACGCAGGCGTCGGTGGACGGGATCGGCAGGCCGATGGCGCCGTTGTAGTCCTGCAGCGTCAGCGGGTTGATGCAGGCGGCGGGCGAGGTCTCGGTCAGGCCGTAGGCCTCGACCAGGGTCACCCCGGTCACCTGCTTCCAGCGCTCGGCCACGGCGCGCTGCACCGCCATGCCGCCGCCCAGGGTGAACTTCAGCGTCGAGAAATCCACCGTGTCGAAGCCGGGCGTGTTGAGCAGGCCGTTGAACAGGGTGTTGACTCCGGTGAAGGCGGTGAACCGGGTCTTCTGCAACTCCTTGACGAAACCGGGCATGTCGCGCGGATTGCTGATCAGGTGGTTGAGGCCGCCGAGCTTCATGAACACCAGGCCGTTCGCGGTCAGCGCGAAGATATGGTAAAGCGGCAGCGCAGTGATGATGACTTCCTTGCCTTCCTCCAGTTTGCCGGTCGCCGCGATCCAGGCGCCGGCCTGCAGCATGTTGGCGACCAGATTGCGGTGAGTCAGCATCGCGCCCTTGGCTACCCCGGTGGTGCCGCCGGTGTATTGCAGGAAGGCGATGTCGTCCGGCTCGATGTCCAGCTGCGGCAGCGTGTGCCGCCGGCCCAGGGTCAGCGTGTCGCGGAAGCGCACCGCGTTGGGGATGGCGTAATCGGGAACCAGCTTCTTGATGTACTTCAGCACGAAGTTGACCAACGGGCCCTTCGGGAAGCCGAGCATGTCGCCCAGGCCGGTGGTGATGACCTGCTTGAGCTGCGTGTCGGCCAGCACGTCCTGCACGGTCTTGCCGAAGTTGTCGATCACCACGATCGCGCTGGCGCCGGAGTCGACCAGCTGGTGGCGCAGTTCGCGCGGCGTGTACAGCGGGTTGACGTTGACCAGGGTCATGCCGGCCAGCAGCACGCCGAAGGTGGCGATCGGATACTGCAGGCAGTTGGGCATCATCAGCGCGACGCGGTCGCCCTTCTTGAGCTGCAGTTCGCCCAGCAGGTAGGCGGCGAAGTGCCGGGCCAGTTCGCCGGCCTCGCGGTAGGTCAGGGTCTTGCCGAAGTTGCAGTAAGCCGGACGTTCGCTGAACTTGGCGACGGAGGTTTCGAAGACGGCGGCGACGGATCGGTATTCATCGACATCGATCTCGGCGGGAATGCTGGCCGGATAACTCTGCAACCACGGACGTTCCTGACTCATGTACTCCCCCCTGGTGTGGAATGCTGCGGCACGCCGACGCAACGCTGCGGCATGGCGAGTGGCAGCATACCGTTCCGCATGGAAAAGACGAAACCGAGAGGCAATCCGATGCGTCAGGCGTGCGCGTGGGGATGCGGATGCGCGCTGCTCCTGGCCTTGCGCGGCTGCCAGCGCGATTCGGCGGAACCGCGGCTGCGCAAGGACATCGCCATTATGCAGCAGGCGCTGGAGAAACATCGCCTGCGCGATGCGATGGCGGTGCTGGCAGACGATTTCGCGGGCGAGGCGGGGATTGTGCTGCGCTGCACAACCTGTTGCGCGCGCAATTCCTAGTCAATGGCCGGATCGGCATGAGCAACGGGCCACTGTCGATCCAACTGCGGTGCGACAACCGCCAGCGTCGAAAGGCAAGGGCTCCGTTCGGAAAACGCGGTGCCTTCAATCTATCGGTGTGGCAGCAAAGCCCCGTACTTGGAAACGCGATGCCGATGCGCCAGCGGCGTGCACGAACGGCGATGCGTGCCTGCGCGAGCGCGACGGCGCGCGCAGGACACGCGCCGTCGCGGCCTCAGGCCGCCTTGCGTGCCGCCAGCTGGCGCAGCACGTACTGCAGCAGGCCGCCGTGCTTGAAGTACTCCACTTCCTTCGGCGTCAGCAGCAGCACCTTGACCTGGAACTGCTTGACGCTGCCGTCGTCCTTCTTCGCATCGACCGTGGCGCGCTTGCTGGCGCCGTCCTGCAATCCGCTGATGTCCAACACCTCCGAACCGTCCAGGCCCAGCGACTGCGCGTTCTCGTTGTCCAGGAACTGCAGCGGCAGCACGCCCATGCCGACCAGGTTGGAGCGGTGGATGCGCTCGAAGCTCTCGGCGATCACCGCTTTGACCCCAAGCAGATTGGTGCCCTTGGCCGCCCAGTCGCGCGAGGAGCCGGTGCCGTACTCCTTGCCGGCGATCACCACCAGCGGCACGCCGTCGGCCTTGTACTGCATCGCCGCGTCGTAGATCGCCAGCTTCTGCGGCTGCGTGCCGTCCGGCCCGCGGTAAAGCGTGTTGCCGCCTTCCTCGCCGCCGAACATCAGGTTCTTGATGCGGATGTTGGCGAAGGTGCCGCGCACCATCACGTCGTCGTTGCCGCGGCGGCTGCCGTAGCTGTTGAAGTCGGCCGGCTGCACGCCGTGTTCCTGCAGGAAGCGGCCCGCCGGCGAGTCCTTTTTGATGTTGCCGGCCGGGGAGATGTGGTCGGTGGTGATCGAGTCGCCGAACAAGCCGAGCACGCGCGCGCCGTGCACGTCGTCGACGCTGCCGACCTGCATGGTCATGCCGTCGAAGTAGGGCGGGTTCTTGATGTAGGTGGACGCTGCGTCCCAGGCGTACAGCTCGCCGTCGGGCGAGGCGATGGCGGCCCAGCGGCTGTCGCCCTTGAACACGTCGGCATAGTTCTGCTTGAACATTTCCGGGCCGACGGTGGCGGCGATGGTGTCGCCGATTTCCTTGTTGCTCGGCCAGATGTCGCGCAAATACACCGGTTTGCCGTCGCTGCCGGTGCCGAGCGGGTCGCGGCTCAGGTCGATGTCGGTGGTGCCGGCGATGGCGTAGGCGACCACCAGCGGCGGCGAGGCCAGGTAGTTCATCTTCACTTCCGGGTGCACGCGGCCTTCGAAGTTGCGGTTGCCCGACAGCACCGAGGCCACCACCAGGTCGTCCTTGGCGATCGCCGTGGACACGTCGTCCGGCAGCGGGCCGGAATTGCCGATGCAGGTGGTGCAGCCGTAGCCGACCACGTAGAAGCCGAGGCGTTCCAGGTCGTCCATGACCCCGGCCTTCTTCAGGTAGTCGGTGACCACCAGCGAGCCCGGCCCGAGCGAGGTCTTGACCCAGGGCTGCGCCTTCAGGCCCTTGGCCACGGCGTTGCGCGCCAGCAACCCGGCGCCGAGCATCACCGCCGGATTGGAGGTGTTGGTGCAGGAGGTGATCGCGGCGATCACCACCGAGCCGTCGCGCAGCTGCCAGCCGGCGCCGCTGTCTTCGCCGGTCTCGGCCTGCGAGGCCTTGGCGCCGACCGCGGTGCCGCCGCCGCCTTCGTTCTTGAGCCGGTCTTCCTGCTTGAGGTCGCTATGGCGCTTGTGGCGCGCTTCGGCGAAGGGCACCAGGCTGTCGCGAAAATTGCGCTGCATGTCTTCCAGCAGCACCCGGTCCTGCGGCCGCTTGGGGCCGGCCAGCGATGGCTTGACCTGGCCCATGTCCAGTTCCAGCGTGGCGCTGTAGTCGGCGTGCGCGGTGTCGGCGTCGTGCCACAGGCCCTGCGCCTTGGCGTAGGCCTCGACCAGCGCGATCTGCTCCTCGCTGCGCCCGGACAGGCGCAGGTAGGTCAGCGATTCGGCATCGACCGGGAAGATGCCGCAGGTGGCGCCGTACTCCGGCGCCATGTTGCCGATGGTGGCGCGGTCGGCCAGCGGCAGGTGCTGCAGGCCTTCGCCGAAGAATTCGACGAACTTGCCGACCACGCCGTGCTTGCGCAGCATCTGCGTCACCGTCAGCACCAGGTCGGTGGCGGTGGCGCCTTCGGGCAGCCTGCCGGTCAGCTTGAAGCCGACCACCTGCGGGATCAGCATCGACGAGGGCTGGCCGAGCATCGCCGCTTCCGCTTCGATGCCGCCCACGCCCCAGCCGAGCACGCCGATGCCGTTGATCATGGTGGTATGGCTGTCGGTGCCGAATACCGTGTCCGGATAGGCGATTGCTTCGCCGTCGCGCTCGCCGGTCATCACCACCCGCGCCAGGTGCTCCAGGTTGACCTGGTGCACGATGCCGGTGTTCGGCGGCACCACCTTGAAGTTGTCGAATGCCTTCTGGCCCCAGCGCAGGAAGCCGTAGCGTTCCTTGTTGCGCTGGAATTCGATCTTGCCGTTGAGATCGAGCGCATCGGCCTTGCCGAACACGTCCACCTGCACCGAATGGTCGATCACCAGTTCCGAGGGGATCAGCGGATTGATCTGCTCCGGGCGCCCGCCGAGCTTGACCACCGCATCGCGCATCGCGGCCAGATCGACCACGCACGGCACGCCGGTGAAGTCCTGCAGCACCACCCGCGCCGGCATGAACGCGATCTCGGTGTCGGGCTCGGCGGTGGGATCCCATTTCGCCACTGCTTCGATGTGGTCCTTGCCGACGCTGACGCCGCCGTCCTCGTGGCGCAGCAGGTTTTCCAGCAGGATCTTCAGCGAGTAGGGCAGGCGGGAGATGTCGAAGCGCTCGGCAAGCTTGGGCAGGCTGTAGTAGGCGTAGCGTTTGCCGTTGACCTCGAGCGAGGTGCGGGTGGAAAAAGAATCGCTCATCACGGAACTCCTATGGCGTCGCGGCTGTAGGGACGGCGCTCAGTCTGACCGATTCAGTGTGTACGGATGGTGTGACCGGCGCTGTATGCAGGCTTGAGTATGACGCCTGAAGTATGTAAAATTCGTACATACCTTGTGGAGCCTGCCCATGGAAGCCACCGTCGCCGAGCGCGGTCAGATCACCTTGCCCAAGGCCGTGCGCGACGCGCTGGGCCTGAGCAAGGGCACCATCCTGAAGGTGGAACTGGACGGCGGCCGCATCATCCTGCGCAAGAGCGTGGACGATGCGATCTCGCGCGCCCGCGGCCGCTTCAAGCTCGACGGCTTCGCGAGCACCGACGAGGCGATGCGCGCGATCCGCGGCCGCGCGCCGGGCGATCCGTTCGAACCCGCCGCCAAGCCATGATCGCGATCGACTCGTCGGTGCTGGTGGACCTGCTGGCCGACGGTCCGCAGGCCGACGCCACCGAAGCCTGCCTGCGCCAGTGCCTGAGTACCGGCCCAGTGGTGGTGTGCGACATCGTCCTGGCCGAAGTCTGCGGCGCGTTGCGCGACGGCGCCGAGGCGCTGTCGGTGCTGGAGGACATGAGCATCCGCTTCAATGCGCTGGAGGCCAAGTCGGCGTTGCGCGCCGGCGAGATGCAGCGCCGTTTCCGCGCCCGCGGCGGCCAGCGCGAGCGGGTGGTGGCCGATTTCCTGATCGGCGCCCACGCGCTGCTGCAATGCGATGGACTGATCACCCGCGACGACGGCTTTTTCCGCGACTACTTCAAGGGCCTGAAGATCATCGTGCCCAAGCCGTCCACCTGACGCGGCCATTCGTTTCCCGCTTACCGCTCACCCCTACCGAAATTTCCGGAGAACCCGCATGTTGGAAGCCTACCGCCACCACGTCGCAGAGCGCGCTGCGCTCGGTATCCCGCCGCTGCCGCTGAGCGCGCAGCAGACCGCCGAGGTCGTCGAGCTGCTGAAGCACCCGCCCGCCGGCGAAGAGTCGTTCCTGGTCGAGCTGCTGAGCCAGCGCGTGCCGGCCGGCGTCGACGACGCGGCCAAGGTCAAGGCCTCCTACCTGGCCGCGCTCGCCTTCGGCAGCGAGCAGTGCGCGCTGATCTCGCCCACGCGCGCCACCGAACTGCTGGGCACCATGCTCGGCGGCTACAACATTCACCCGCTGATCGAGCTGCTGGACAACGCCGAGCTCGGCGCGGTCGCCGCCCAAGGCCTGAAGCACACGTTGCTGATCTTCGATGCGTTCCACGATGTGCAGGAAAAGGCCGAAGCCGGCAATGCGCACGCCAAGGCGGTGCTGCAGAGCTGGGCCGATGCCGAATGGTTCACCAGCAAGCCGGAAGTGCCGCAGAGCCTGACCGTCAGCGTGTTCAAGGTGCCGGGCGAGACCAATACCGACGACCTGTCGCCGGCGCCGGACGCGACCACGCGCCCGGACATCCCGCTGCACGCGCTGGCGATGCTGAAGAACAAGCGCGACGGTGCGGCGTTCGTGCCGGAAGAGGACGGCAAGCGCGGCCCGATCCAGGCGATCGCCGACCTCAAGGCCAAGGGCCACCTGGTCGCCTATGTCGGCGACGTGGTCGGCACCGGGTCCTCGCGCAAGTCGGCGACCAACTCGGTGCTGTGGTGGACCGGCGAGGACATTCCCTTCATTCCGAACAAGCGTTTCGGCGGCGTGTGCCTGGGTTCGAAGATTGCGCCGATCTTCTACAACACCATGGAAGACGCCGGTGCGCTGCCGATCGAGCTGGACGTGTCGCAGATGGAGCACGGCGACGTGGTCGAACTGCGCCCGTACGACGGCAAGGCGCTGAAGGATGGGAAGGTGATCGCCGAGTTCGCGATGAAGTCGGACGTGCTGTTCGACGAAGTGCGCGCCGGCGGCCGCATCCCGCTGATCGTCGGCCGCGGCCTGACCGCCAAGGCGCGCGAGTTCCTCGGCCTGCCGGCCTCGGACCTGTTCCGCCTGCCGATGGTGCCGCCGGATACCGGCAAGGGCTTTTCGCTGGCGCAGAAGATGGTCGGCCGCGCCTGCGGTTTGCCGGAAGGCCAGGGCATGCGTCCGGGCACCTATTGCGAGCCGAAGATGACCTCGGTGGGCTCGCAGGACACCACTGGGCCGATGACCCGCGACGAGCTGAAGGACCTGGCCTGCCTGGGCTTCTCCGCCGACCTGGTGATGCAGTCGTTCTGCCACACCGCCGCGTATCCGAAGCCGGTGGACGTCAAGACCCACCACAGCCTGCCGGAGTTCATCTCCACCCGCGGCGGCGTGTCGCTGCGTCCGGGCGACGGCGTGATCCACAGCTGGCTCAACCGCATGCTGCTGCCCGACACGGTCGGCACCGGCGGCGACTCGCACACCCGTTTCCCGATCGGCATCTCGTTCCCGGCCGGCTCCGGCCTGGTCGCGTTCGCCGCCGCCACCGGGGTCATGCCGCTGGACATGCCGGAGAGCGTGCTGGTGCGCTTCAAGGGCGAGATGCAGCCGGGCGTGACCTTGCGCGATCTGGTCAACGCGATCCCGCTGTACGCGATCAAGGACGGCCTGCTGACCGTGGCCAAGCAGGGCAAGAAGAACATCTTCTCCGGCCGCATCCTCGAAATCGAAGGCTTGCCGAACCTGAAGGTGGAGCAGGCGTTCGAGCTGTCCGACGCCTCGGCCGAACGTTCGGCCGCCGGTTGCTCGGTGCGCCTGGACAAGGCGCCGATCATCGAATACCTGACCAGCAACATCACCCTGCTGCGCTGGATGATCGCCGAGGGCTACGCCGATGCGCGCACCCTGGGCCGGCGCATCAAGAAGATGGAAGAGTGGCTGGCCGATCCGCAGCTGCTCGAGCCGGACACCGATGCCGAGTACGCCGCGGTGATCGAGATCGACCTGGCCGATATCCACGAGCCGATCGTGGCGTGCCCGAACGATCCGGACGACGTCAAGACGCTGTCCGAGGTCGCCGGCGCGGCGATCGACGAGGTGTTTATCGGGTCGTGCATGACCAACATCGGCCACTTCCGCGCCGCGGCCAAGCTGCTGGAAGGCAAGCGCGACATCCCGACCCGGCTGTGGGTCGCGCCGCCGACCAAGATGGACGCCTCCGAGCTGACCAAGGAAGGCCACTACGGCACCTTCGGCGCGGCCGGCGCGCGCATGGAAATGCCGGGCTGCTCGCTGTGCATGGGCAACCAGGCGCAGGCGCGCGAGGGCGCCACGGTGTTCTCCACCTCCACCCGCAACTTCCCCAACCGCCTGGGCCGCAACACCAACGTGTACCTGGGTTCGGCGGAACTGGCGGCGATCTGCTCGCGCCTGGGCCGCATCCCGACCAAGGACGAGTACATGGCCGACGTGGGCGTGATCAAGACCAGCGGCGAGCAGATCTACCGCTACATGAACTTCGATCAGATCCAGGAATACCAGAACGTGGCCGATACGGTCGCTGCCTGATCCAAGGTGGTTCGATGTTGTGACGAGGAAGCTCGGCGATGCCGGGCTTTCTCGTTTGCGGCACTGGTACAATCGCGCTGTGCTACCGGCGTGGTGCGAGCCGCTGCCGATCCCGCGTTGGTTTGTTTGTCTGAGGCCTTCCAAAGCGGCGTCCGCAAGCGCCGCCAACACCTGCAGGTTGGGTCATCGGCCCCGACGCCGTCCAGGCGCGGCGAGCCCTATCGCTTCGTTCGTCGCGACTGAAGTCGCTCCGACAAGGGCGCCAGGCGCAACGGGTATGCCAGGACATCGGCATGCGGACACCTGTGGGAGGGACTTCGGTCCCGACTGCATCAATCCCGGCCAGATCTCCGCCGCGCTCGCCATGACGGAAGCCGCCCACACAGGATGCTCGGCGACGCCGGCAGTTGTGCGCAAGCACACTGCCGCTCAGGCGCTTTCCACCCGGTTGCGGCCGTTTTCCTTGGCCCGGTACAGCGCCTGGTCGGCGAGGTGGGTCAGGCGCGTGCTCGACAGGCTGGCGTGCGGCCATTTGCTGGCGCAGCCGATGCTGACCGTCACAAGTCGATGGCGCGCGCCCGGCGCGTGCGCCACCGCGCAGCCCCATCGACATCGACCACCCACAGCAGCCTGTGTTGCGCATCGTGCGCCAGCGCCTGTGCGCCGCGCACCGGCGAATATGCCGCGGATCGAGCAATAATTGTGCCGCGAGCGGCGCGCGGGTGAATGCCGTGTCCTAACGGATGGGGCGCACGCCCTGCGGCATCGCGCCAGCGGAATCGGCTGGCGGCGTTGCAGGACTTGCGTCGGCCTGGCGCGCGTCGAGCCAGCGTTCCAGCTGGATGGCCGGCAACGCCGGCGCGAACAGGAAGCCCTGCAGCACGTCGCAGCCCAGCCAGGACAGGAAGGCGCGTTGCGCCTCGGTTTCCACGCCTTCGGCAACGGTGTGCAGGCGCAGGCTTTCGCCGATGCGCAGCACCGAGGTGGTCAATGCGCGCGCGGTCTCGCTGTGTTCCAGGTCGCGTACGAAGCTCATGTCCAGCTTGAGTTCGTTGACCGGCAACTGGTGCAGATGGCTGAGGCTGGAATAGCCTGTTCCGAAATCGTCCAGCGACAGGCGCACGCCGCTGGCCTGCAATTGACGCAGATTGGCCAGCACCGCCGGGGCGTTGGACAGCATGACGCTCTCGGTCATCTCCAGCGCCAGGTCGCTGGGCAGCAACCCATGCGTGCTCAGCATCTGCGCTACGTGCGCGGGCAGCTGCGCGTCGGCGAAGTTGCTGGCCGACAGGTTGACCGCCACGCGCGGCACCGGCACCCCGCGCAGGCGCCAATCTGCCATCTGCCGGCAGGCCTGGCGCAGCGCCCAATGTCCGAGTTCGTCGATCAGCCCGCATTCCTCGGCCATCGGCACGAAGCGCGCCGGCGAGATGTCGCCCAGATGCGGGTGCTGCCAGCGCAGCAGCGCTTCCACGCCGTACAGCGCGCAGGGCGGCTGGCTGTGCAGCTGCGGCTGGTAGTGCAGTTGCAGCTGATCGCGGCGCAACGCTTCGCGCAGCGCCGTCTCCAGCGCCACGCGTTCCTGCGCCATGCGGTTCATGTCGGCGCTGAAGAAGCGGAAACTGCCGCCGCCTTCGTTCTTGGCCCGGTACATGGCCAGGTCGGCGTGGCGCAGCAGGGTCTCGATGTCGCGGCCGTCGTCGGGGAACATCGCCACGCCGATGCTGGCGCCCGGGTGCAGGGTCACGTCGCCGACCACCACCGGCTCGGCCAGCGCCAGCAGCAGGCGCTCGGCCGCCCCGGCCGCCTGCTCGGCACCGCACTGCGGCAGCATCAGCACGAACTCGTCGCCAGCCTGGCGGCCGATCAGGTCGGTCGCGCTCAAGGTTTCGCCCAGGCGTCGCGCGATGTCGCGCAGCAGGCCGTCGCCGGCGGCATGGCCCTGGGTCTCGTTGACGCGCTTGAAGCGGTCGAGGTCGACGAACAGGATCGCCACCGGAAACCCGTGGTATTCGGCGGCGGCCAGCGCCTGTTCGGCGCGGGCGCTGAACATCACCCGGTTGGGCAGGTCGGTCAGCGCATCGTAGAACGCCAGCTGGTGCACGCGCGCCTTGGTCTGCTCGCGCTCCAGCGCCAGCGCGCATAGGTGCAGGCACAGCTCGATCAGCCGCAGGTGCCAGGCCTGCGGTTCGCAGACGTCGCGGTAATACAGCGCGAAACTGCCGAGTACGCGCCCGCCGCTGGACTTGATCGGGCTGGCCACGCAGCTGCCCAGGCCGAGTTGCTGCACCAGCGCGCGGTAATCGGCGAACAGCGGATCGGTCGCGGCTTCGCGCACCTGCACCTGCTTGCCGTGCCAGATCGCCGCGCCGCAGGCTCCGGCGCCTGGGCCGGCGCGCAGGGATTCCACTGCCGCGTTGAACGCGGTCGGCAGGCTCGGCGAGGCCAGCGGATGCAAGAGCCCGTCGCTGTCGACGCTGATGATCGAGGCCACCACCTGCGGCGCGATGCGCTCGACCTCGTTGCAGATCAACGCGGCCACGTTGACCAGCGGTTGCTCGCGGACCAGCGCGTCGAGCACGTTCTTGTGCAGGACCTCGTGCATCTTGCTCTGGGTGATGTCGGTGAACGACAGCACGTAGTGCTGGATGCCGCCGTCCGCATCGGCGATCGGATTGACCACCATCGTGGTCCACAGCGGCGAACCGTCCTTGCGGTAGACCAGCAGGTCGGTCTGGTGGCCCAGGCCGCTGACCACGCGTTCGCGGGTCTGCAGCATCATCTGCATGTCGGTGCCGGCGCCGTTCAGCACGCTGCTCGGCAGCAGCCCGCGCACGTCGTCGGCGGCATAGCCGAACATGTGCACGAAACCGGCGTTGACGTAGAGAATGGCCAGCTGCGGGTCGCACACCACGATGGCGTTGTCGCTGCGATCCAGCGCCAGCGACAGCAGTCGCATCCTGGCGTCGCGCTCGCGTTCGGCACTGATGTCGCGCACGAACACCACGTACAGTGGCGCGGGTTCCTGCGGCACCGTGGCCGCGCTCACCGCCACCCAGCGCTGCACGCCGTCGTTGCCGCGCAACTGCAGTTCGTGGCTGTCGCCGGGGGCGCCCGAACCGTGCTGCATGCATCTGGCCAGGAACGCCGCGCGCGCGTCCTCCGGCACCAACTCGACGAGCGGACGCCCCAGCACCTGCGCCTGCGGCAAGCCCCACAGCGCTTCGGCGGTCTGGTTGAAGGCCAGGATGCGCGCGTTCGCGTCGATTATCACCACGCCGTCGGGCGCCTGCTGCAGACAGTTCAGCAGAGCCTGCTCGGGTGCTTGCAGCATGCTCAGCACCGCCGCGGCGGCGGCAGTGCCGGCGCTGGGCGTGATCGGTTTGCTGGGGCGCTGTCGCGGCATGGTCTAGGGTCCGGCAACGCGATGGCGACTGGCGACGTGGCCGTGTCCGGCACCGCGCACGGCAACCCTGCGCGCCGTAGCTGGGCGCGTACGCAATGGCGTCATCACTCGATCGCTTATCGACATACGTTTTCCCGTTCTTGCTTGCCGCGCATGTGCCCAGGCACGGCGCGACTTCTCACGATCGCGTCGAACAGTCCCTAGCGGGGCTGGTTGGACAACGCGATCAGGCGCTCGGCGATCCTGTCCAGCGGCAACACTTCCTGTGCGGCGCCCAGCCGGAATGCGGTGCCGGGCATCCCCCAGACTACGCTGGTGGCCTCGTCCTGCACCAGCGTGCTGGCGCCGGCCTGCAGCATTTCCAGCAGGCCGCGCGCGCCGTCGTCGCCCATACCGGTCAATACTGCGCCGATCGCGTTGGCGCCGGCATTGCGCGCCACCGACTGGAACAGCACGTCCACCGCCGGCTTGTGCCGGTTGACCGGCGGGCCGTCGTCGATCTTGCAGCGCCAGCGCGCACCGTCGCGGACCACTTGCAGGTGCTTGCCGCCGGGTGGCAGGTAGGCGTGGCCGGGCAGGATCGCTTCGCCCTCGCTGGCTTCGCGTACCGCCATCGCCGAATGCCGGTTGAGGCGGTCGGCGAAGGCGGTGCTGAAGCCGGCGGGCAGGTGCTGGGTCATCACCACTGCCGGCGCATCGGCGGGCATGCCTTCCAGGACCACGCGCAGCGCCTCGGTGCCGCCGGCGGAGGCGCCGATCGCGATCAGCCGGTCGGTGGTGCGGAACTTCAGCGTGGACCCGGCGCTGGGTGTGACCACGGTATTGCCGCCGGGCCGCGGCGCGGCCGGGCGGTCGAGCGCGCGGACCTTGGCCTTGGCCGCGGCCTTGACCTTGCCGATGATTTCCTCGGCGTACTCCTCCAGGCCGCGCGCCACGTCCAGCTTGGGCTTGGAAATGAAATCCACCGCGCCCAGCGCCAGCGCCTGCAGCGTGGTGTCGGCGCCGCGCTCGGTCAGCGAGGAGATCATCACCACCGGCGTGGGCCGCAGCCGCATCAGGTTTTCCAGGAACGCCAGGCCGTCCATGCGCGGCATTTCCACGTCCAGGGTGATCACATCCGGATTGAGCCGCTTGATCTTCTCGCGCGCCAGGATCGGATCGGCGGCCGAGCCGACGACTTCGATGCCGGGTGCGCGCGACAGGATTTCGGTCAACATCTGCCGCACGACTGCCGAATCGTCGACGATCAGCACGCGGCAAGGGATTTCTGAGCTCATTCGAACAACTCCACGGCACCGGTGACCGGCGCTTTGGCGAGGCGGGCACGCACCGCCGATTCGGCGGCGGCGACTTCGGCTTCTTCGTGCGCATGCGGCAGGCGCTGCACGACCACGCGGCCGGTGGTGGGGAAGAACCAGATCTTGCGCGGATGGATGCCGCGCAGATCCTCGGCCACCACCGGGATCTGCTCGGCCTTCAGATACTGCAATACGAACTCGGCGTTGCGGGTACCGACCGGGTTGTTGGTGAAACCCTTGAGCACGTTGCCGCCGCCGAACACCTTGGCTTCCAGGCGGCTACGGCTGGCGCCGCGCTTGAGCAGGTCGTTGATCAGCACTTCCATCGCATAGCTGCCATAGCGCGCCGGTGCGCCGTCGCCGGCCTGGCCGTCGGGCAGCATGAAGTGGTTCATGCCGCCGATCTTCAGCAGCGGGTCGCGGATGCAGGCGGCCACGCAGGAGCCGAGGATGGTGGTCAGCGCGGTGTCGTCGTCCACCACCAGGTACTGGGTCGGCAACAGCTTGGCCGCTATGGTCTGGAAGCGGGTGTCGTGGTAGCGCATCACCTGATCCGTGACCATCGTGGCGGCTCTCATGCGCGTGCCTTGGCGGCGCGCCGGTACAGGGTGCGGCCGCACGGCTGGATCAGGTCGGCCGCATGCAGGTAGTTCTCCGAATGGCCGGTGTAGAGCATGCCTTCGTCGTCCAGGTGCGGGACCAGCCGCGACAGGATGCCACGTTGGGTCGGCTTGTCGAAATAGATCATCACGTTGCGGCAGAACAGCGCCAGGTACGGGCCGCTGACGTCGTAGCGCGGTTCCAGCAGGTTCAACTGGCGGAATTCGAGCAGCTCGCGCAGCGCCGGCACCACCCGGCACTGGCCTTCGTTGGCGCCGCTGCCGCGCTGGAAGTACTTGCGCTTCAGCGCCGGGTCCAGGCTGGCGATGCGATCGACCGCGTACACGCCGCGCGAGGCGGTCGCCAGCACCTGCGTGTCCACGTCGGTGGCCAGGATCCGCACCGGCGGGGTCAGCGTGCCGAACGCCTCGCAGACGGTGATCGCCAACGAATAGGGTTCCTCGCCGGTGGAGGCGGCGCACGACCAGATCTTCAGCGGCGCCGAGCTGGCATGCTTCTGCAGCTCCTCGCGCAGGCGCTCGAAGTGGTGCGGCTCGCGGAAGAACGAGGTCAGGTTGGTGGTCAGCGCATTGGTGAACGCTTCCCACTCGTCGCCGCCGTCGCGCTCTAGCCAGTCCAGATAGTCGCGGAACGAGCGCAGGCCCAGCGTGCGCAGGCGCCGCGACAGGCGGCCGTAGACCATGTCGCGCTTGGCCGGGGCCAGGGCGATGCCCGCCTTCTGGTAGATCAGGTCGCAGACCCGTTTGAAATCGCGATCGCTGAAGTCGAAGTCGCGATTGTCGGAACCGGGGTGGGGCAGGGAAGACGTTGGAGTGGCCATGGCTCGCAGCGGTGATCGGTCTATCGGGTTATCGGCCGGCGCCGAGCGAAGTTGACGCCGGAACAAGACGCGGCCTGTGCCGGCGCCGCTGCCGCGCTCAGAATTCCTGCCACTGGTCTGCGGCGGCGGCCGTGCCCGCGCTGCCCGCTGCGCTGCGCATGCGCGCCGCCGGTCGCGCCTTGGCCTGGCC
>NZ_CAPJ01000091.1 GCF_000331775.1 Xanthomonas translucens pv. translucens DSM 18974 | reverse complement strand
GGCTTCAGCCGCGACAGGCTTGACCGATGCTGCCTGTCGCGGCTGAAGCCGCTCCTACAAAAACTGCTCGCGCGGCTTGGTGGGGGTTGCCTCGACGGCGTTGCGCGCCGCTTACTTCAGCAGCAGCGGCAGCTTGTTCGGCTTGCCGTCCCACTCGGCGGCGTCGGGCAGCGGTTCCTGGCGCGTGGTCAGCACCGGCCAGGCCTTGGCCAGCTCGGCATTGAGCGCGACGAAGCCTTCCTGGCCGGCGGGTACGTCGTCCTCGGGGTAGATCGCATTGGCCGGGCACTCCGGCTCGCACAGAGTGCAGTCGATGCACTCGTCCGGATCGATCACCATGAAATTGGGACCCACGTGGAAACAATCCACGGGACACACTTCCACGCAGTCGGTGTATTTGCACTTGATGCAGTTTTCGGTGACGACAAAAGGCATGGTTCGATCCGGCGGTTAAGCGCGCAATTCTAAAGCAGTCGGCGCCGCCGCGTGGGGAATGCGCGCGGCCGGCCGCGCCGCGCCGGATCAGTGGCCGATGCCGCCGCGGCGTTGCGCCAGGCGGTACAGGCCATGCGCGGCCAGGTCTTCGGGGTGGCTGCGGACCTGGCTGCCCAAGGCGCGCAGCGCATGCGCGTAGCGGTTCAGCAGGCCGCTGCCGCCGATCAGGTGCACGCTCGGCGCCAGCGGCAGGCGCGCGCGCAGTTCGTGGCCGATTAGCAGGCCGGACAGGTAGGACGGCGCGGCGGCCGCGCTCAGCCGCTCGAACAGGCCCAGGCTGCGCACCCCGAACAGATGGTGCAGCAGGCCGCCGGGCGCGCCGCTGCGCTGCAGGCCGGCGTCGAAGCCGGCGCCGTCGAACTGCGCGTCGTCGGCGTCCATCAGCCGTGCCAGCAGGCTGTGCTGGCGCAGCAGCGCGTACAGCTCGCCGGTCATCATCGTCGCCAGGGCGGCGATGCGGCCGTGTTCCAGATCGACCCATTTGCTGTGGGTGCCGGGCAGGCACACGCTGTGGCGGCCGGCGCCCTGCGGCTCCTGCGCCAGGATCTCGAGCAGCCCGATCAACTGGGTTTCCTCGCCGCGCATCACGTCCGGCACCGCCTCGGTGCTGCTGGCCACGCCAGGCACGAACCACAGCGTGCGTCCCGGCAGCGCTGGGTCCTGCAGCGGCTGCATCGCCGCGGCCAGCGCGTCGGCGTTGGCCGGGCAGGGCGCGTAAGGCAGTTCGATCCAGCCGTTGCGGCTGCCGA
This sequence comes from Xanthomonas translucens pv. translucens DSM 18974, assembly GCF_000331775.1. The sequence continues at coordinate 4,681 of NZ_CAPJ01000091.1, read as the reverse complement.
TCATGCCGCACAGCGCCACGTCGCCGGGCCAGCCGTCGATCAGCGCGGCCAGGGTCGCGGCGAAGCGGCCCTGGCAGGCGCCGATGCCCTGGTCGCTGCGGCGCTGCTCGAGGACGCGGCCGTCGGCTGCGAGCCGGTAGCCGCGCAGGCTGCTGGTGCCCCAATCGATGGCGATCATGCGCTGGCGATGCGTCCTTCGGGCAGGCCGGCGATGCCGACCGCGGCGGCGAACAGGCCGCCGGCCTGCGGGGTGCGCGCCAGTTCGGCGTCGGCATGGTCCATGCGCGAGGTGCTCAGGTACAGGGTGCGGCCGTCGGCGCCGCCCAGCGCCGGGCAGGTGGGATGCTTGACCGGCAGCGCGACGCTGCGCTCGATGCTGCCGTCGGGCCGGTAGCGGACCACGCGCCAGGCGCGCCATTGCGCGTTCCACAGGTGGCCTTCGGCATCGATGATGGCGCCGTCGGGTTCGGCGCCGGGGTGGTCCACGTCCGCGAACACGCGGCTGTTGCCGGTCTGCGCGTTGGCGGCGTCGTAGTCGCAGCACAGGATCTGCGGGCGCACCGAATCGCAGTAGTACAGGATGCGGCCGTCGGCGCTGAAACAGATCGCGTTGGGGATCGCCACGCCGGGCAGCGGCAGGCGGCGCAGGCCGTGACGTGCGGACCACTGGTAGACGCTGCCGACCGGGGCCTGGTCGGCGCGTTCGCTCATGGTGCCGAACACGAAGTTGCCGTGGCGGTCGGCGCGGCCGTCGTTGGCGCGGGTGTCGTCGCGCTCCGGCTCCAGGTCGGCCAGCTTGTGCAGCGGCAGGTCGGTGGCGTCGGCGGCGCTGGCGTCCGGATCGGCCGCGTACACGCCCTTGGCCAAGGCCAGCAGCAGGCGGCCGTCGTCGAACAGGCCCAGGCAGCCGGGGCGGTCGGGCAGGGTCCAGTGGCGGCTGGCGCCGCTGGCCGGGTCGTGGCGCCACAGCTGGCGTCCGTCGATATCGACCCAGAACAGCACTTGCCGGCGTTCGCACCAGACCACGCCTTCGCCGTGGGTGCAGCGGCTGTCCACGGCCAGCGTGGCGGTGTGCGCGGGGGCGGGGGCGGCGCTCATGGGCTCACTCACCATTCGGCGATGCTGCCGTCGGCATGGCGCCAGACCGGGTTGTGCCAGTCGGGCGGGTTTTGGTTGGCATGGCGCAGGCGCTCCTCGTCGATTTCCACGCCCAGGCCGGGCTTGGGCAGGGCGGCGATGCTGCCGCTGTCGTCGCAGGCGAAGTCTTCCTTGTTGATCACGTAGTCGAGCAGGTCGGCGCCTTCGTTGTAGTGGATGCCGATGCTCTGTTCCTGCAGCACCGCGTTGTGCGAGACAAAATCCACCTGCAGGCAGGCGGCCAGCGCGACCGGGCCGAGCGGGCAGTGCGGGGCCAGGCCGACATCGTAGGCGTCGGCCATGCTGGCTATCTTCAGGCATTCGGTGATGCCGCCGGCATGCGACAGGTCCGGCTGCAGCAGCGACAGGCCGCCGGCCTGCAGCACCGGCTTGAAGTCGAAGCGCGAGTACATGCGTTCGCCGGCCGCCAGCGGGATCGGCGTGGACGCGGCCAGGCGCGGATAGTATTCGGCCAGTTCCGGCAGCACCGGTTCCTCGACGAACAGCGGCTTGAACGGCTCCAGTTCGCGCAGCAGCACGCGCGCCATCGGCGCGGCGACGCGGCCGTGGAAATCGATGCCGAAGTCGATGCTGGTGCCGAACGCCTCGCGGATCTGCGCGACCTTGGCCACCGCCGCATCCACCGCGCGCGGCCCGTCGATCAGCTTCATTTCCTCGGTGCCGTTGAACTTGAAGGTGTCGAAGCCCAGCTCGCGGTAGCTCTGGATCTGCGCGATGGTGGCCGAGGGGCGGTCGCCGCCGACCCAGCGGTAGGTCTTCATGCGCTCGCGCACCAGCCCGCCGAGCAGTTCGTACACCGGCACGCCCAGCGCCTTGCCCTTGATGTCCCACAGCGCCTGGTCGATGCCGGCGATGGCGCTCATCAGGATCGGCCCGCCGCGGTAGAAGCCGCTGCGGTACAGCAGTTGCCAGAGGTCGTTGATCCGCGCCGGATCCTTGCCGATCAGGTAGCCGCTCAGCTCGTGCACCGCGGCATCGACGCTGCGCGCGCGGCCTTCGATGACCGGTTCGCCCCAGCCGGTGATGCCTTCGTCGGTTTCGATCTTCAGGAACAACCAGCGCGGCGCGGCGTGGTAGGTGGTGAGGCGAACGATCTTCATGCGTGGTCCAGATAGGCTTGGCGGAAGGCGGCGGCCTGCGCCCGGGTCTGCGCCAGCGCCTGCCCCGGCCGGTACAGTTCGCCGCCGATGCCGGCGCCGATCGCGCCGGCGGCCAGGTAGTCGCGCAGGGTGTCGGTGCTGACCCCGCCGACCACGAACAGCGGCACCGTCGGCGGCAGCACCGCGCGCAGTGCGCGCAGGTGGCCAGGGCCGTAGGTGGCGGCGGGGAACAGCTTGAGCATCTGCGCGCCGGCGTCGAGCGCGTCGAAGGCTTCGGTGGCGGTGGCGAAGCCGGCCACCACGTGCAGGCCGCGCGCGACCGCGTGGCGGATCACCGGCGGGCGGGTGTTCGGGGTGACGATGAAGCGCGCGCCGAGGTCGGCGAGGGTGTCGACGTCGGCGATCTTCAGCACCGTGCCGCCGCCGATCCAGCAGCGCTGGCCGAATGCCTGCGCGGCCGCGCCGATGCTGTCGGCCCAGCGCGGCGAGTTGAGCGGGATCTCGATCGCGTCGTAGCCGGCCTCGGCCAGCGCGCCGACATGGTCCAGCGCGTCGTCGGGGGTGAGGCCGCGCAGGATCGCGATCAGGGGAAACTGGAACGGGGAGACGGCGGACATCGGCTTACCTGGCAACGGGCATGGAGCGAGGGGGTCCACCGCGATGCGACCAGTGTGCGGCCGCAAGGGCACGCCGCTGCGCGGCCGTCCCGTTGGCGACGAGCGGGCGGGCGCCATCGACCGGTGCGCTGGCGGAGCGTCCTGCTGATCTACGCTGGCGCGACGCGCCGGCGCCTTCACGAGGCGGTGTGACGGTGGGATGGCGTCGCGGCCGGAGTCGCGACTGGACAATAGCCTGCGCGCGCGAAGATATGCTCGGCAAATGAAATTTTAGACATATGCTATTCCGGTTGTGAATACGCATCTTCTTTACCTGGACGCCTTCCGCTGATGACCGCTCCCGCCAATCCCTGGTTCAACGCCGCACGCCTGAAGACCCGCCATCTGCTGCTGCTGCTGCAGCTGCACGAGCACCGCTCGGTGCTGCGCGCGGCCGAGGCGGCGAGTATGACCCAGCCGGCGGCCTCCAAGCTGCTGGCGGAAATGGAGGATCTGCTCGGGGTCAAGCTGTTCGAGCGGCATGCGCGCGGGGTGGAGCCGACCTGGTACGGGCAGGTGCTGATCCGCCGCGCGCGCGCGGCGATGTCGGAGATTGGCCGTGCGCAGGAGGAGATTGCGGCGCTGCGCGAGGGGCGCATGGGCCAGGTCTCGATCGGCACCGTGGTCAATCCCGGCACCAACCTGGTGCCGCAGGCGATCGCCGAGGTCAAGCGCGAGTTCCCCGGAATCCTGGTGCGGGTGGAGATGGACTACAGCCGGCCGCTGGTGGCCAAGCTGCTGGACGGCCAGCTCGACATCGTGATCGGGCGCATCCTCGGCCCGCATGGCGGCGATGAGCTGGAGTTCGAACCGCTGGCCGACGAGCCGCATTCGGCGGTGGCGCGCGCCGGGCATCCGCTGTCGGCGCGCGCCGACCTGCGCCATGCCGACCTGGTGCGCTACGGCTGGGTGCTGCCGCCGACCGACAGCGTGCTGCGCGCGCGCCTGGATGCGATGTTCCTGGAGCACGGCGTGCCGCCCCCCCAGAACGTCATCGAAACCTCGTCGCTGCCGGTGCTGACCAGCTTGTTGCGCGGCAGCGACCTGCTGGCGGCGTTGCCGGCCGACGCGGTGGCGCCGTACGTACAGGCCAAGCTGTTGGCCGTGTTGCCGATCGCACTGGGGGTGCGGATGGAGTCGTTCGGCATCATCCGCCGCCGCGACTACATGCTGCCGCCGGGTGCCGAACGCATCCTGCTGGCGCTGCGCAACGCGGCCAAGCGCCTGTATCCGGAGCGCCCGCCGGGCTGAGCGGGATAGCGCGGCGGCGGCCGCGTCTTCCTGCTTCGCGCCAGGAGCTATTGGGCGCACTGCGTGCCGTGCGTCGGCAGCTGTCGGCATGCATCGCCCAGCGTTGCTTGCGCGCGACCCGAGGTGTTTTGGTTAGGCCTTCCTATTTGCCTTCCAGCTAGTCGAAAAACATATGGCTGTGCGTGATTTTTTTATTTGATTAAGAGTGGCTAACAAAAGCCGCTTGAACACGTCTGTTGAGCCACCACTTTGCGGTGATGGCTCACCGCAAAGAAATCAGCACAGCGCTGTGGAAGCGCATCCACCCCTTGATCCCGGTCGTGCCGCCTTCGCGCAAGGGCGGTAGGCCGCGCGTAGACGACCAAAGCACACTCAACGGCATCGTATACGTGCTGCGCACTGGCATCGCGTGGGAGGATCTGCCCCAGGAACTTGGCTACGGCAGCGGCATGACCTGCTGGCGCCGATTGCGTGACTGGCAGGCCGCGGGTGTGTGGCACCGTCTGCATCAGGGGT
>NZ_CAPJ01000092.1 GCF_000331775.1 Xanthomonas translucens pv. translucens DSM 18974 | reverse complement strand
CGACGGGCTGGGCGAGGCCGGCTGGCGCATGGGGTGCGGCCTACTTCGCGTCGTTGACGGCGATCTCGGAGAAGGTGCCGCTGACAGGATCGAAGACCGCGCCCCAGAAGCCGCTGCCGCCGCCGCACACGCGCACCGCATCGACGCTGGGATCCACGTCCCTGTCGTCATGCGGCTTGAACGCGTTGACGTAGATCGCGTGTTTGCCGCGGTAGAGGATGCCGACGTACTGGCGGTCGGCACTGGCCGGAGCGGCAATGGTCGGCTGCAGTTGCGGAAGGCGTGCTTCCAGCTGCGCGATCTGCTCGATCGTCGGCACCCAGTAGCCGCTCAGCACGCCGCCCTGGCGCGCAGGGCTGTCGCGCGAGCAGGTATCGAGCACCTCGGCGGCGGCGCTGTTGCGGGTGACGATCCACGATTGCCCGACCTTGATCGCGGTCGGCACGCTGGCCGGCCCGCGCGCGGTGCTGCATGCGCCGAGCAGGGCCAGGGCCAGGACTGCGCCGCCGAGGCGGCGTGCGTTGGCGGCGTTCATAGCACCTCCGAGGCGTAGTCGGCCAGGCGCGAGCGCTCGCCGCGGCGCAGGGTGACGTGCGCGCTGTGCGGCCAGGCCTTGAACCGGTCCACCGCATAGGTCAGGCCCGAGGTGGTCTCGGTCAGGTACGGCGTGTCGATCTGCTCGACGTTGCCCAGGCACACAATCTTGGTGCCGGGGCCGGCGCGGGTAATCAGCGTCTTCATCTGTTTTGGGGTCAGGTTCTGTGCTTCGTCAAGGATCAGGTAGCGCGACAGGAAGGTACGCCCGCGCATGAAGTTCATCGAGCGGATCTTGATCCGGCTGGCCAGCAGGTCGTTGGTCGCCGCACGGCCCCAGGCGCCGCCTTCCTGGTTATGGGTCAGCACTTCCAGGTTGTCGGTCAGCGCGCCCATCCACGGCGTCATCTTCTCTTCCTCGGTACCGGGCAGGAAACCGATGTCCTCGCCGACGCTGACCGTGGCGCGGGTCATGATGATCTCGCGGTAGCGCTGCTGGTCCATGGTCTGCGCCAGGCCCGCCGCCAGCGCCAGCAGGGTCTTGCCGGTGCCGGCAGTGCCGAGCAGGGTGACGAAGTCGATCTCCGGGTCCATCAGCGCGTTGAGCGCGAAGTTCTGCTCGCGGTTGCGTGCGGTGATGCCCCACACCGCGTGCTGGCCGCTGCGGAAATCGTCGACCAGGGCCAGCGTCGCCTTGCGCTCGCCGCTGACCTTGACCACGCGCAGTTCCACTTCGTCGTCGCCGGGCAGGTACAGGTACTGGTTCGGATACCAGTCCTCGTCGTTGGCCAGCGCGATCTCGTAGCAGGTGCGGCCCTTGTCGCTCCAGCTGCGCAGGTCCTGGTTGTGCTTCTGCCAGAAATCCTGCGGCAGCTCGATCGCGCCGGTGTACAGCAGGCTGAAATCGTCGAGCGCGCGGTCGTTCTCGTAATCCTCGGCGATCAGGCCGCTGATCGCCGCCTTGATCCGCAGGTTGATGTCCTTGGACACCAGGATCACTGGGGTTTCCGGGCCTTCCTCGCGCAGCGCCAGCACCGCGGCCAGGATCTTGTTGTCCGGTGCCACGGTGCCGAAGCTGCGCCCGGGCTCGACCGGGCGGATCTGGAAGTACAGCCTGCCGATGCTGCCGCTGCTCTTGAGCTGGATGCCCTGCGGATGGCTGAGCGGGATGCCCGACTCGATCTGCTCGGCGCCGGCGCCCTCGATCAGCTCGTTGAGAAAACGGCTCACCTGGCGCGCGTTGCGGCTGACTTCGGACATGCCCTTCTTGGCGTTGTCCAGCTCCTCGATCACCTGCATCGGCAGGAACACGTCGTGTTCCTCGAACTTGAACAGCGCGGTCGGGTCGTGCATCAGCACGTTGGTATCCAGCACGTAGATGCGCTTGCCTCGGGTCATCGTGGATTCCTGGGTTTTGGACAGGGAAAGGCCATCACCGCCTGCGCAGAGCAGGGTGATGCGACGTGCGGGAAGCGCGAATGATCACTGCTGGGCGGCGGCCTGCAGCGCGTCGAACACGGCCTGGGCGTGGCCGGGAACCTTGACCTTGCGCCAGCTGCGCAGCAGCCGGCCCGAAGGCGAGATCAGGAAGGTGCTGCGCTCGATGCCGAGCACCTGGCGGCCGTACATGTTCTTTTCCTTGATCACGTCGAACGCGCGGCACAGGGCCTCGTCGGCGTCGCTGACCAGCGGGAAGCGGAAACCCTGCTTGGCGCAGAAATTATCGTGCGATTTCAGCGAATCGCGCGAGACGCCGAGCACGGCGGCATCGGCCTGCTCGAACTGCGGCAGCAGCGCATTGAAGTCGATGCCCTCGGTGGTGCAGCCGGGGGTGCTGTCCTTCGGATAGAAATACAGCACCAGCCAGCGGCCGGCGTAATCGCCGAGCGTGGCGCTGGTGCCGCCGGACAAGGCCAGCGGCAATGCCAGCGTGATGCGATCCAGGGTGTCGCCGTCTTTCATGGGGTGTCCTCCGCGTGCATCGCCATCATCTGCGTTCGACTGCGTCGATGTCCAGCGCGGATCAGAACTTCATCGGGTCCATGATCGCGTCCAGGTTCAGGTGGTCGCAGAACTCGAGGAAATCGTCGCGCAGCGCGGCGATGTGCATGTTCGCCGGCACCCCGATGGTCACCTGCGCCGAGAACATCTCCGCGCCGGTCTGCATCGCGCGGTAGCGGGTGCTCTGCAGGTTCTCGATGGTGATGCCCTGGCGGTCGAAGAAATCCGCCAGCTGGAACAGGATGCCCGGCTTGTCGGCGGCGATGACCTCGACGATGTAGGGCAGCAGGTTGGATTGCGCCTGCTTGGCGCCGGTGCGGTACCACACCAGCTTCATGCCTTCCTCGCGGTCGAGCCGGGTCAGCATGGCTTCGAGCTTGGCCACCGCGTCCCACGAGCCGGTCGCCAGTGCGGTCACCGACACGTCGCGGCCGACCGTGGCCAGGCGCGCATCGACGAGATTGCAGCCGCTGTCGGCGATGCGGCGCGTCACCGGCAACAGCGGCGACTCCGGATGCGTCGTATAGGCGTTGATCAGGAGGTGGTTTTCGGTCGGCGCGGGCCGGGGCGTGGTGTCTGTCAAAGGGGCTTCCGGCATTGCGTAGGATTGCGTAAGGCTGAACGGCGTCCGGGCGGTCGCTCGGCGCATTATGCAGCATACTTGCCCGTGCTTTCGGGCCGCAAGTAACATGCGGGACGAATCCCGTCCGTGCAGGCCGCACGCGGCCCTCTCATCCAGCGAGCATCACGCATCTTGTCCCTCTCCGGCATCATCACCGCCCTGGCCACGCCCTTCCATGGCAATGGCGACCTCGACCTCGACGCCTGGCAGCGGCTGCTCAAACGCCAGCTGGACGCCGGCGTGCAGGGCGTGGTGGTGGCGGGATCGACCGGCGAGGCGGCCACGCTGCTGGACGAGGAGTACGACCTGATCCTGCGCGAAGCGGCGCAGCTCATCGGCGCACGCGTGCCGCTGCTGGCCGGCACCGGCCTGTCCGGCACCGCCAGGACGGTCGCGCTGACCCGCCGTGCCGCCGCCAACGGCGCGCAGTACGCGCTGGTGGTGACGCCGCCGTACGTGCGCCCGACCCAGGCCGGCCTGCTCGCGCACTACCTGCAGGTGGCCGAGCACGGCGGCCTGCCGGTGGTGCTGTACAACGTGCCCGGGCGCACCGGCTGCGACCTGCTGGCGGACACGGTGGCGCACCTGGCGCAGCATCCGAACATCGTCGGCATCAAGGACGCCAGCAGCGATCCGCAGCGCATCGCCGCGTTGCTGGCCTTGCGCAGCGACGGCTTCGCCGTGCTCAGCGGCGACGACGGCAGCGCCGCGCAGGCCATGCTCGGCGGCTACGACGGGCTGATCTCGGTCGCCTCCAACGCCTTGCCGGCCTCCTACCGGCGCCTGTGCGACCTGGCGCGTGCGCGCCAGGCCGAGCCGGCGCAGGCCTGGGATGCGCGGCTGCAGCCGTTCCACGCCTTCTGCGGCATCGAATCCAACCCGATCCCGGTCAAGGCGCTGCTGCAGCGCGCCGGCATCGGCCAGGGCCTGCGGCTACCGCTGCTGCCGCTGTCCGCGGCGCACCACGCCACGGCCGACCGTCTCGCCACCGACGCAGCCGCGTTGGAAGAACTATCCAGCCGCGAAACGCTCGCGGCCTGACCTCAGGAGATTTATCGATGCGTGCTTCCGTTCCCTACGTCCGCGTGCTGTCGGCCGCCGTGCTGGCGACCACCATGGTCGCGGCCACCAGCGGGTGCAGCTGGTTCCACAAGGGCAAGCCGCGCGGCGACTATGCGCTGGCCCCCGAAATGCGTCCGCTGGAAGTGCCGCCGGACCTGACCGCCCCGGACACCTCGGCGGCGATGAAGGTGCCGGCGCTGGCGTCGGCCACGCAGCGCCCCGGCGCCAGCAGCGCGCCGGGC
>NZ_CAPJ01000093.1 GCF_000331775.1 Xanthomonas translucens pv. translucens DSM 18974 | reverse complement strand
CCGGCAGGTCGATGCCGGTGGCCACGCCGTTGCCGTGCAGCAGGTAGACCACGTCCTCGCTGGCCACGTTGCCGCTGGCGCCCTTGGCGTACGGGCAGCCGCCGGCGCCGGATACCGCCGCATCGACCACGCGCACGCCTTCCTCCAGGCATGCGGCGATATTGGCCAGGGCCTGGCCGTAGGTGTCGTGGAAATGCACCGCCAGTGCCGCCATCGGCAGTTCGGCGGCGACCGCGCGCAGCATCGCCCGTGCCTTGGCCGGGGTGCCGACGCCGATGGTGTCGCCCAGCGAGATTTCGTAGCAGCCCATGGCGTGCAGCTGCCGCGCCACTCGCACCACGTCGGCCAGCGGCACCGCGCCCTGGTAGGGGCAACCGAGCACGGTGGAGACGTAGCCACGCACCTTGACCCCATCGGCCGCCGCGCGTGCCAGCACCGGCGCGAAGCGCGCCAGCGATTCGTCGATGCCGGCATTGGTGTTGGTGCGGTTGAAGGTTTCCGAGGCGGCGGTGAACACCGCGACTTCGCGCACCCCCACCGCGGCCGCGCGTTCGTAGCCCTGCAGGTTCGGCACCAGCACCGAGTAGTCCACGCCCGGCACCGGCACGATGCCGGCATAGACCTCGGCCGCATCGGCCAGCTGCGGTACCCATTTCGGGCTGACGAAGCTGGTCGCCTCGATGCTGCGCAGGCCGGTGCGCGACAGCTGCGCGATCAGTTCGATCTTGTCGGCGGTGACGACCCAGGCTTTTTCGTTCTGCAGGCCGTCGCGCGGTCCCACTTCCACCAGGCGGACGAAGTCGCTCATCGGCGGCGCCTGCAGCGCGTCGCGCACGCGGACGGGAACGTGAGACACCGCGCAGGGCGGGGTGGAAACGGCGAATGGGCGGTCACATGCATTCCTTGGAGTGGAACGCGAAGCTGCGCTCCAGATCGACGCAGCGCATCCCGATGTGGTCGAGCGCGCTCACCACAATCCCAGCCAGTTCGGGTCGCGCTTGTCCAGGAACGCGCTCAGGCCTTCCTGGCCTTCGGCCGAGACCCGCAGCTGCGCGATCAGCGCGGCGTTGTCGCGGTCCAGCATGGCGTCGTCGCCGCCGGCGGCGACCCGGCGCACCAGCGCCTTGGCGCCGGCGGTGGCGAGCGGGCCGGCCTGGCCGAGCAGTTCCACCTGGCGCTGCACCGCCGCGTCCAGTGCGGTCGGCGCCACGGTCTGGTGCACCAGGCCGATCTGGGTGGCGGTGGCCGCGTCGAATGCTTCGGCGCTGGCGAACCAGCGCCGCGCCTGGCGCGCGCCGATCGCGGCGATCACATACGGCGAGATCACCGCCGGCAACAGGCCCAGGCGGCTCTCGCTGAGCCCGAAGCGGGCGTCGGTGGAGGCCACGGCGATGTCGCAGCAGGCGACCAGCCCCACCGCGCCGCCGAAAGTCGCGCCATGCACCCGCGCCACGGTCGGCTTGGGCAGTTCGTCCAGGGTGCGCATCAGCTGCGCCAGCGCCAGCGCATCGGTCAGGTTCTCCGCCTCGCTGGCGCTCGCCATCGAGCGCATCCATTGCAGGTCGGCGCCGGCCGAGAACGCCGCGCCGGCCCCCGCCAGCACTACTACCTTGACCTTCGGATCGGCGCCGATCGCGTGCAGCGCTTCGGTCAGCTGCGCGATCAGCGCGGCGTCGAACGCGTTGCGCACCTCGGGTCGGTTCAGCCGCAGCGTCAGGACCTTGCCTGAGCGCTCCAGCAACAGTGCATCGCTCATCGGCAGTTCTCTCGCGAAGGGATAACGGCAGCCATACGGCTGATGATAGCGGGCCGTGCCGGCCGCGCCATGATGCGATGCGACGATGCTACAATTGATAACCATTCTTATCGACGGAACGTTCCGTGACGTTGTCCGATATGCCGTTGCGCAGCACCGCCACCGTGGAGACCGTGCACGAGCGCCAGCCCAACGACGCCATCGCGCGCCGCCTGCGCGAACTGGGTTTCGTCGCCGGCGAGCAGGTGCAGGTGCTGGCCAGCGGTCCGGTCGGCGGCGAGCCGTTGCTGGTGCAGGTCGGCTATACGCGTTTCGCGCTGCGCCGCAGCGAAGCGGCGCGGGTGCAGGTCAGCGTCAGCGCTGAGACGCAGTCATGAGCGCAGACGTGGTCCCGCTGCGCCTGGCCCTGGTCGGCAATCCGAACTGCGGCAAGACCGCGCTGTTCAACCAACTCACCGGCAGCAAGCAGAAGGTGGCCAATTACGCCGGTGTGACCGTCGAGCGCAAGGAAGGCCGCTTCCGCGCGCCGTCCGGGCGCGACTTCGCCGTGCTCGACCTGCCCGGCGCCTACAGCCTGCAGCCGGCCAGCCTGGACGAGGCGATCACACGCGACCTGTGCCGCGGCTTCTATCCGGGCGAGCCGGCGCCGGACGTGCTGGTGTGCGTGATCGACGCCACCAACCTGCGCCTGCACCTGCGTTTCGCGCTGGAACTGCGCGAGCTGGGCAAGCCGATGCTGGTGGCGCTGAACATGGTCGATGCCGCGCAGCGCCGCGGCATCCGGATCGACCGCCAGACGCTGGAAGACGCGCTCGGCGTGCCGGTGATCGAGACCGTGGCGGTGCGCCGCAACGGCGCCAGAGCCCTGGTCGAGCGGCTCGACGCGCTGGCCCCGGCGCTGCCGCCGGCGGTGGCGCCTGCCGAAGGGCAGGGCGACTACCACCAGCAGGTACGGCGCATCCTCGCTGCCGCGGTATCGATGCCGAGCCGCACTTCGCGCATCGACGACGCGCTGGACCGCTGGCTGCTGCATCCGATCGCCGGGCTGCTGACCCTGGCGGTGGTGATGTTCCTGATCTTCCAGGCGGTGTACGCCTGGGCCGCACCGTTGATGGACCTGATCGACGGCGGCAGCAAGGCGCTCGGCGCCTGGGTCGGTGCGACGCTGCCGGCCGGGCCGCTCAATAGCCTGCTGGTCGACGGCATCATCGCCGGCCTCGGCGGGGTGGTGATCTTCCTGCCGCAGATCCTGATCCTATTCGCCTTCATCCTGGCGCTGGAGGAATCCGGCTACCTGCCGCGCGCGGCGTTCCTGCTCGACCGCATGATGGCCGCGGCGGGGCTGTCGGGGCGCTCGTTCATCCCGCTGCTGTCCAGCTTCGCCTGCGCGGTGCCCGGGATCATGTCCACGCGCAGCATCCAGGACCCGCGCGACCGTCTGGCCACGATCCTGGTCGCGCCGCTGATGACCTGCTCGGCGCGGTTGCCGGTGTATGCGCTGCTGATCGGCGCGTTCATCCCGCAGAAACAGGTCTGGGCCGTGTTCAACCAGCAGGGCCTGGTGCTGTTCGGCTTGTATTTCGCCGCGATCGCCAGCGCGCTGGCGGTGTCGTGGACGATGAAGAAGTGGCGCCGCGACAAGGGCGAGCATCCGCTGCTGCTGGAACTGCCCTCGTACCGCGTGCCGCACCTGCGCGACCTGGCGCTGGGCCTGTGGGAGCGCGCGGCGATCTTCCTCAAGCGCGTCGGCGGCATCATCCTGGCGCTGACCATCCTGCTGTGGTTCCTGCTGTCGTTCCCGGCCGCGCCGGCCAACGCCACGCTACCGGCGATCGACTACAGCTTCGCCGGCCGCATCGGCCACGCGATGACCACAGTGTTCGCGCCACTGGGCTTCAACTGGCAGATCTGCATCGCGCTGATCCCCGGCCTGGCCGCACGCGAGGTGGCGGTGGCGTCGCTGGCGACGGTATACGCGTTGTCGGCGGCCGACGACGATGCCGCGGCGCAGGCGCTGTCGCCGCTGATTCACAATGGCTGGTCGCTGGCCACCGCGCTGTCGCTGCTGGTCTGGTACATCTACGCGCCGATGTGCATTTCCACCCTGGCCACGATCAAGCGCGAGACCAACTCGTGGAAGCAGATGAGCTTCGCCGCGTTCTACCTGTTCGCGCTGGCGTATCTGGCCTCGCTGCTCACCTACCAGGTTGCGGCGGCGCTGGGCGCCGGCTGAGATGAGCACGTCGCTGCTGCTGCAGTACCTGGTGATCGCACTGGCGGTGCTGCTCAGCGCCTGGGTGGTGCTGAAGAAGCAGTTTCCCGGCACTGCGCGCACGCTGCGCAGTGCGATCGCCCTGCGCCTGCTCAAGCCGGGCCGTGCGACCTGGTTGCAGGCGCTGGGCAGGAAGATCGCGCCGGCGGCCAGCGCCGGCGGCAGTGCCTGCGGCGGTTGCGACAGCTGCGGTCCCACTCCGCCGCGGCGGCATTGAGTCTGGCGGCCTGACAGGCCCAACCCATAGGGGCATTGTTGCGCGTGTACGCTGCCGTGCCAGCGCTGAAGTGAGCACGCTGCGCGGCAATGGCGCGAGCTGCTCGGGGGAGAGATGACACGCCCTGGGGCGGCATCGCTGCAGCGTCTGCCGGCATGGTGTGCTCTACGCTGCCGCTGCCTCGCAGTGCTCCAGTCATGCCAGCGCGATCAGGAAGCTGAAGAAGCAGCGCGCGAAGAGCCATGGCTCGCAGGCGTTCACCCCCGACCAGGTCAAGCGCATCTTCGACTAGCTGACCAGTGGTGAAACGGATCATGAACCTGGTTTCGCTGCCCCATCAACTTCAGCTCGACCCTGTTCCAAGTGGCTTCGTATCAGGCACCAGCCATTCGCCTAGCATGCGAACGGCGCAGCATTCGGTGGTTTACTTAGGCATCGGCTTGGCGCCCATCGACCAGTGAGTGAGTAGCGAACTGCTTGCGTTGAAACGGCGACCACAGGCACCACAGAGGTATCGCTGCGGATGCGTCAGCCACGATCGCATGATGAACAAGGGCAGGGCTGATCCAACATCGCGCGATGCAGGTGCTGCGATATGCAGCGTGATCCGGCAAGCGGACTGAGCGCTATGACGCACGTAAAACGCGTATTGCACCACGCCGCGTCACCGCGCGTCTTCGCTGACTTGCCAAGCCTTTCCGTGCAACACCACCAAGATCAAAGCACATCCCGAGAACGGGCGCATCTGTACGTCATGCGCGTAGCAATTGAATGGCAATATCAGAGGATGCGCCGTGCCTAAAGTCAGAACGACCAAGCAGACCCCACTGGATCCCTCGCAATCCACGCAATCTGCACCGATCCCCCCGGACCCGGGGGTAACGGCAAGTGCGTCTACCGACGTTGTGGCGACCTCCGCGCAACTCAGTGGGCTTGCCATCAGGCCGCCGAGGCCGGTCAGAGCGTCCAGAACCAATGCCCCAGCGGCATCGTCCGCCAACGCCAGGGACGTCAGTGCGGCGCTCTTTGCCCCGACGCCTGCCTCGCAAGGATCAGATCCTTGCGAAGTATTGACCAATGCCTTGTCGAGGCTGGAACTGTTCAACCACTTGGCAACAAACGTAGCGCCGACCGATCCGGCGGACACAAAGGTCCTGGAAGCAAGACTCAGGTCCGGCGCATCCGCCATCAAATCCGCTCGACAAGGGTTGCAGGCGCTGGCCGAGCTGAAGATGCGACAACGGTTGCCGCTCGACCAAGTCGAATACCACGAGAGTAAGTTGGTTTCGCATCTCGCACGAGCTGCAGCGCTGAACTATGGTTCGTGCCGAAAGATAATCAAGGAGAAGATGGCCAAGGAATTGGGCTATGTGCAAACGGAAGGGGTCGCTATGGTGGCGTTGCCTCGCGAAGCCATCCTTCTGCAACAGCCGGAATCATGGCTTGCGTTACGCGCTCATCTTCTTGATGCCATTGCAGCATTGGAGGAAGTTTGCCGACGCATCAAGTCGCCGATGACGGATCAAGCGCCGCCCGACTGGCTCAAGGGCCAGTTGCAGCTCATCAGGGCGACGATAGGAAGTTGCCACGCTCTGATGCAGACCGTCCGCGGAGTGATCTTCGAAATACATTCAAAGAAACTCTGCGTTCAGGCCAGCGATTGCGGCCTACAACAGGTGCTAGACCGACTGAGGGAGATTGCAAAAGTCGGCAGCTATATGGAAGCCGAGTTGGGCGAAGCGCTCGAAAAACTGATGAATGTCCATCTCGAACGCCTGTCCTCAACCGAGAGTTCGCTGACACCGGAGGAGCTGGCCATGTACAAAGACGTCGTTATCGAATACGCAGAGATCCGTGGCCGAGCGGGGATACAGCTGTGTGTAGATGCTGCCGCTCTCATCGAGGAAGGCGATCATTCCAGAGATCATCTATGGCCGACCATGCTTGAACTCGCAACGGCGCTCACCGATCAACGCCAGGCGTTGCTTGATCTGTGTCAGTTCGCTGTCCACGACAGGCAGCTGATTGGCGCAGCGAAGGCCCCGACCGAACAAGCATCCGCATCAGTGACGCCACGATTATCGATAACGGCATCAGGCGAATCGTCCAAGTCACGCAAGGTTCGCAATGAGACGCCCGGTGCTTCCAGCTCGACGGCAGTGCCCGCACGGCTGGCAAACGATGATCGCAGCGCAGCGCAGAAACAGAGCGACGAGGTGCTGAGAGGTACCCCCTTGGAGCCGTCACTTGTGGTGGAGCTCGGGGGAGATTTCATCAAGATCGCCAAACGCCTTGGCAAGGACACCACAAACGTAGAGCGACTGATCGGCGATGCCAGGCATGACGCTGCGACGGCCTTCGATTTTGCCAGGACCTCCATGCAGAGCTGGTTCGGATCGAGAGAGCGTCTGCTGCAACTCAGAAGTAAGCTCCCCAGGCGAGACCAACGCATCGCGCAACTCGACACGCGGTTGCGTCTTCTGCAGACGATCGAGCACGATTTCGATCGGCGCGAAGCCGATGCGCTCAAGACCGATCCGCAGCCGCGCGCGCCGCATTTGGAGCGCTTGTTGGCAATGAATGGACTGGCACGCGTCACGGCTCCGAACCGCCTTCCCTCGGAGGGCGACCGCGGCAACCGTGGCAAGTTGTTTGAAGTGCTTATCGACCACACGCCACAGTCGAATGGTAACCTCCCTGCGTCCTGGTTCGTACACCTGCATACCGAAAAGCCAGTGACTGCCGCTGCGCTGCGCTCGCTTCCCTATAAGGACTTTACCGCTGTCCATCTCAAGACGGCGAGGGAGGTGAACTTGGGCTCACGTTGGGAAGAGGTAATGCGCGCACTCGGGCACACCGATGCCAAGGTGCACCGGGCAACGATTGGCTCGAAGCTGCTCGGCCAGCTTTGGGCGGCTGGCTCTGAGGGACAGAGGTAACTGGCTCGACCAACCGGCTGGACCGACCAGCCTTCCGTAGACACCTGAGAGCGATAATTTAGAGCGGTTCACAAAATTCGGGAAGATGTCGAAGGCAGATGCTCAAGCAGGTGAGAGATGGCAAGGCCAGATGGATATCGATTCGGCGTTCGAAACGGGTGCGCACCTTGACCATGGCCGCGAACCAAGCATGCGTGCGCTCCACCCCGGCGATGTCGCCCCAGCCGCTCATTGCGCTCGATCCCTTTGCGCGCGATGCGGGCAGTGATCCCTCGTCGTTTGAGGTGCGCGCGGCAGCGCTCGATATCGTAGGCCTTGTCGGCATCTAGTTTGTCTGGCCAGCGTCGCGGACGTCCCTGCTTGCCGGCAATCAGAGGCAAGGCATCAACTCATTCTTCGAACACTACTGAGTCATGTCGCTTGGCTCCGGTGACGTACAACCCCCAGAGGAACGCCGTGACGATCGGTGATCAGATGCCGTTTACTGCCGAGCTTGCCGCGATTTTTGTCAGGTGTATGCGCCTCTCCCCGGGGGGGGAGGCGCAATGGCCGCGTCCAGGCTGGCCCGGCTCAGATCCAACATGCCCGCCCGGCGCAGTTCGGCCAGCAAGACATGATGCAAACGATGCCACACGCCGGCGGCCTGCCAGTCGCGCAGACGCCGCCAGCAGGTCATGCTGCTGCGATAGCCCAGTTCCAGCGGCAGATCTTCCCAAGGGATGCCGGTCTGCAGGACGTAGATGATGCCTTTGAGGGCTTGCTGATCACCGATGCGCGGTCGCCCTCCCTTGGGGAGGGCTTCACTGGCGGGATCAGAGTTTCGATGCGCTTCCACAGCGCGGCGCGAATTCTTTGCGACGTGCCATGCGGACGACTTTGCCATCACTGCACAGG
This sequence comes from Xanthomonas translucens pv. translucens DSM 18974, assembly GCF_000331775.1. Next base: position 8,406 of record NZ_CAPJ01000093.1, on the reverse strand, counting down.
TTTTCAAGGTGGTTTTGCTAGCCGCTCATAGTGCTGCAAGGCCCAGAGGTATGCGTCGCTGCTCAGCTGCGGGCGTTGTCGCGCGCCTTGCCGACTTCGCTCTGGATCTTGCCGGCGCCGTTCTGAAGTTTGCCTTCGACTTCCTTCAGCTTATTGCCGGTGACCTTGCCGACAACTTCTTTGACGGTACCCTTGATCTGGTTCTTGGCGCCTTCAGTGCGATTCTTGTCCATCGTTGACTCCGCGAGTAAGTGAATGCCCTTGAGCGGGCACCGCCACGCTGCGCGCAGTGCGGTATGCCTTGAGTGAAGATCGGTCGCATTCGAGAGCGACGTTTAAGCGCTGGAAAGTTTGAGTGCCGAGGCGATACTCCAATCCCGTGCAGTTGCAGTGTGCGACTGTGCGCCCGCACGTCGTGACGATCAGACGCTCTGGGCCATGATGGGCGGGCCTCGAGAGCTGCCATGACGATGGGTTTGGCCCATTCCTGGACGTGCTCGAACTCTTCGGCGCTGAGCGGGTTGTGGACGCCGCTCTGGTCCATTCCCAGCACCAGCAGGGCGGTGACCTGGCCGTCGCGATCTGCAGGGCTGCTGTTGTCGTAGACGTACGGGGTGGCCAGGTGCGCAATCAGTTCGATCAGGTTGGCGCGCGAGGCGTCGTCGCGATTCTCGGCATGGCGCGCGCTCTGCCTTGCGCGCGCCATACGAGGCGGGTGATTGCAAACGGGCGCCGGGGCGTCTGTCTTTCCCGGCGGCTGCGTCCTGCGCCGCACTTGCCCAAGTCGCATCGCGACGACCGACTCCCGGCTTGCGGATCGTCAACCGGGCTGCGGCGGCTGGTACTCGAACACGCTGACGCTGCGCGGTGGCGCCAGGAAGTCGCTGGCGCCTGCTGGCATCGTGTCGGCCTGCAATGTCTCGTCGGTGGACAGCACCAGCTTCCAGTGCAGTGCCTCCTCGGCCGACGGCAGGACGAAGTTCACGCCTTCGTGGTAGGCATTGATGACGATGAGCAGCGTGTCGTCGTTGGCCAGCTCCTTGACTCCGGAGGTCTGCGCCTTGCCTTCCAGCACCAGTCCGATCGCACGCGCGCCGGCCTCGGTCCAGTGGGCTTCTTCCATCTCCGTGCCGCCGGGATTGAGCCAGGTGAGGTCGCGCACGCCGGCTTCTTCGTTGTATTGGCCGTTGAGGAAGCGCCCGCGGGTCAGGATCGGGTAGCGCTTGCGCAAGGCGCTCAGCGCCTTGACGAAGTCGGTCAGTCGGCCCTCGGTGGGGTCGTTGTCCCAGTCGAGCCAGGTGATCTCGTTGTCCTGGCAATAGGTGTTGTTGTTGCCGCCCTGGGTCTGCGCGCGCTCGTCGCCGGCCAGCAGCATCGGCGTGCCTTGCGCCAGCAGCAGCGTGGCCAGCAGGTTCTTGCTCTGCCGCTCGCGCAGTTGCAGGATGTCGGCGTCGTCGCTGGCGCCTTCTGCGCCGTAGTTGCAGGAGCCGTCGTTGTTGGAGCCGTCGCGGTTGTCTTCGCCGTTGGCGTCGTTGTGCTTGTCGTTGTAGCTGACCAGGTCGCGCAGGGTGAAGCCGTCGTGCGCGGTGATGAAGTTGAGCGAGGCCCACGGGCGGCGGCCGCGGCGATCGAACAGGTCGGCCGAGCCGGTGAAGCGGGTCGCGAACTCGGCCAGCATGCCGTCGTCGCCCTTCCAGAAGGCGCGGGCATTGTCGCGAAACTTGTCGTTCCACTCCGACCAACCCGGCGGGAAGTGGCCGACCTGGTAGCCGCCCGGGCCGCAGTCCCAGGGCTCGGCGATCAACTTCACTTCAGACAGCAGCGGATCCTGGTTGCAGGCGTCCAGGAAGCCGCCGCGCTGGTCGAAGCCGGTGGGTTCGCGGCCCAGGATGGTGGCAAGGTCGAAGCGGAAGCCGTCCACGTGCATCTCGCCGGCCCAGTAGCGCAGCGAGTCGTTGACGAGCTGGATCACCCGCGAGTTGCTCAGGTTCAAGGTGTTGCCGGTGCCGGTGTCGTTGATGTAGTAGCGTTTGTCCTCGGCCAGGCGGTAATAGCTGGCGTTGTCGATGCCGCGGAACGACAGGGTCGGGCCGAGTTCGCTGCCTTCGGCGGTGTGGTTGTAGACCACGTCGAGGATGACCTCCAGGCCCTGGCGGTGCATGGCCTTGACCATGTCGCGGAACTCGTCGCGCTGGCCGCTGGCCAGGTAGCGCGACTTGATCGCGAAGAAGCCCAGCGTGTTGTAGCCCCAGTAGTTGCGCAGGCCCTTGTCGAGCAGGTGCTGGTCATCGAGGTAGGCATGCACCGGCAGCAGTTCCACTGCGCTGACGCCCAGCTCCTTGATGTAGCGCAGCACCGGTTCCTGGGCCAGTCCGGCGCAGGTGCCGCGCAGTTCCTGCTGCACCTGCGGGTGGCGCATGGTGTAGCCGCGCACGTGCGTCTCGTACACCAGGGTGTCGCTCCACGGGGTCTGCAGGCGCGCGTCGTCGCCCCAGTCGTAGGTGTCTTCGACCACCACGCACTTGGGCATGAACGGCGCGCTGTCGCGTTCGTCGAAGCTAAGGTCGCCATCCGGGTGGCCGACGGTGTAGCCATAGAGTTCGTCGGCCCAGATCAGGTCGCCCTCGATTTCGCGGGCGTAGGGATCCAGCAGCAGCTTGTTGGGATTGAAGCGGTGGCCCTCGCCGGGCGCATACGGGCCGTGCACGCGGTAGCCATAGCGCTGGCCGGGTTGCACGTCGGGCAGGTAGCCGTGCCAGATCTCATTGGTGTACTCAGGCAGGTCCAGCCGCGTTTCCGCGCCGGAGTCGTCGAACAGGCATAGCTCCACGCGCGTGGCGTGCGCGGAGAACAGGGCGAAGTTGGTGCCCTGGCCGTCGAACACGGCGCCACGGGGGAAGGGGCGTCCTTGACGGATGCGCGAGGGAGTGGCGTAGACGGCGCTGGCGGGGTGTCGCATCGGGGCAGGGCTCTCGGCCGGCATGCCGGCATGGGGAAAAGAGCGCAAGCATTGACGCGGGTGCCGTGCAGGACGCGTCATGGCCTTCCGAGGGAGGCGTGAGGAGTGCGCGGTACGGCGCCGAATCCGCTGTGGTGTGGCTGCGATGCGTGGTGCGGACGCATGAGCGGGGTGGGTGGCCGATGCCGCATCGTGGAGCGTGCGGATCCGCTGCGCCAATGCGACGCATCCGCTATCGGGCGGATGCGTCGTGTGCGGCCTGTGCGGCGGCAGCGCTCGGGCTGGCGCCGCGGTTCAGCGCGGCAGGTCGAACAGCAGGAATTCCGTATCCTGCGCGTCGGCGAAGTGCAGTTCGGCCTCGTCGACGCTCTGCGCTGCGTCGCCGGCTTGCAGCGCCTGGCCATTGACCGTCAGCGCACCGCGGATGACCTGTACGTAGGCGCCGCGTCCGCTGGCCAGCGGGTAGGCGATGCGCTCGGCGCCGTCCAGGATCGCCGCATAGATCCGCGCATCCTGGTGGATCCGCACCGCGCCGTCCTCGCCCTGCGGCGCGGCGATCAGGCGCAGCTGGCCGCGCTTGGTCTGCGCGGTGAAGTGCTTTTCCTCGTAGCCGGGGGCGATCCCGGCGCGTTCCGGCAGCAGCCAGATCTGCAGGAAGTGCAGCGGCTCGCTGGCGGAGTGGTTGAACTCGCTGTGGGTCACGCCGGAGCCGGCGCTCATGCGCTGCACGTCGCCGTAGCGCAGCACCGAGCCGTTGCCCATGCTGTCCCGGTGCTCCAGCGCGCCGTCGAGCACGTAGGAGAGGATCTCCATGTCGCGGTGCGCATGGGTGCCGAAGCCCTGGCCCGGCTGCACCCGGTCCTCGTTGATCACCCGCAGCGGCCCGACGCCCATGTGGCGCGGGTCGTGGTAGTGGCCGAAGGAGAAGGTGTGGCGCGAGGACAGCCAGCCGTGCTCGGCGCGGCCGCGGCTATCGCTGGTGCGGATCTGCAACATGGGAAGCTCCGGTAGTGGCGTTATGTGCAAGTGGATCGATAGGCAGAAAGTTCGCGATATCTGCTTGATATTGTGGATTTCTACCGCTTAGGACGAGTATCCGCACTATCGCCGGGTTTGAAAAACGGATAGATTCGGTGCCTATCATCGAAAAATTCGAATACTCATGATCAGCCTCGACGCGCTGCAGATCATCGACGCCATCGACCGCCGCGGCTCGTTCTCTGCGGCCGGCAAGGCGCTGTACAAGGTGCCGTCCACGATTTCCTACACGGTGGCCAAGCTGGAGCAGGACCTGGGCGTGCAGTTGTTCGAGCGCCTGGGGCCGAAGGTGGCGCTCACCGCGGCCGGGGCCGAGTTGCTGCGCGAGGGCCGGCACCTGCTGCGCGCGGCCGCCGATCTGGAGCTGCGCGTGCGCCGCGTTGCCTCCGGCTGGGAGACCGAGTTCGCGCTGGGCCTGGATTCGCTGTTCGCGCCGGACTGCCTGGCCGAGGACATCGCCGCGTTCTATGCGGTCGCCGACCGGACCCGGCTGCGGATCGTGCAGGAATCGCTCTCCGGCACCTGGGAGGCGCTGTTGGACCGGCGCGTGGACCTGCTGCTCGGCGCGGCCGGGGAGGGACCCAGCGGCGGCGGCTATGTGGCCGAAGCGTTCGGCACGCTGCCGTTCGTGTTCGTGGTCGCGCCCACCCATCCGCTGGCGCAGGCGGCCGAGCCGCTCGGCCGCAGCCAGCTGGCCGAGCATCGTGCGATCGCGGTTGCCGATTCGGCGCGGCGGCTGCTGCCGCGTACGGTCGGGCTGCTGTTCGGCCAGGACGCGCTGACCGTGCCGGACATGCGCAGCAAGTACCTGCTGCAATTGGCCGGGCTGGGTTTCGGTTTCCTGCCCGAACCCTATGCGCGGGCGGCGCTGGCGTGCGGCGCGCTGCTGCGCAAGCAGGTCGAGGAGCCGAAGCCGGACGAGGTGTTCCAGCTGGCGTGGCGCAGCGGCGAGGAAGGCGCGGCGCTGGCCTGGTGGCGCACGCGCATGCGCCAGCCCGGTGTGTTCGAGGCGTGGCTGGCGCAGTTGCAGGCGCGATTGGACTGAGGGTGGGCGGGTCTGTTCCGCCGGTGCTGCGGCGTTGCGCGCGCCGGGCGTCGCTGCCGGGAGGATAATGCCGCATCCTTTCTTCCCCCAGGCGCAGGCACGGCCATGCAGGAACTGATCGCGCGTTACGGCCTGGGTCTGGTCTTCGTCAATGTGCTGGCCTTGTCGCTGGGCTTGCCGGTGCCGGCATTGCCGACCCTGATCCTGGTCGGTGCGACCTATGCCCTGCTCCACGGCAGCGCGGTGTGGAGCGGGTTGCTGGCCGCGTTGTCGGTCTCGATCGTGGCCAGCCTGATCGGCGACCTGGTCTGGTTCGGCGCCGGCCGCCGCTACGGCAACCGCACGCTGCAGTCGCTGTGCCGGCTGTCGCTGTCGCGCGATACCTGCATGAAGCAGACCGAGCGCTTCTACACGCGCTGGGGCGTGCGCGTGCTGGCAGTGGCCAAGTTCGTCCCCGGTCTGTCGATGGTGTCGGTGCCGATGGCCGGGGCGATGCGGGTGCGGCCAGGCCAGTTCCTGCGCTACGACGCGCTGGGAGCGGCGCTGTGGGCGGGTTGCGGGCTGCTGCTGGGCCTGGCGTTCGCCGACCAGGTGCAGGACGTGCTGGACTGGCTGAGCCTGCTCGGCACGCGTGCGGTGTTGCTGCTGGCGGGCTTGCTCGTGCTCTATATCGTCTATCGCGCGTGGCGCCGGCATGCGTTGCTGAAGTCGATGGAGACGTTGCGCATCGACGTCGACGAACTGTACGCGTTGATGCAGGGCGAGGCGGTGCCGGTGCTGCTGGATATCCGCGCGCCGGGCTATCGGGCGATCGAGCCGTTCGCGATTCCCGGTGCGCTGGAGGTGGACGATCGCCGCATCGACGCCATCGTCGCGGCGTTGCCGCGCGGTCGCAAGATCGTCATCTATTGCGCCTGCCCGAACGAGGTGTCGGCGGCGGTGCTGGCCACGCGCCTGCGCCAGCGTCACTACGAGGATGTGCTGCCGCTGCGCGGCGGGCTGCACGCGTGGCGTGCGGCGGGCTATGCGGTGATCGAGCTGGACGGCGGCGCGGCAGCGCAGGTGGCCGGCGTCCGCGGCAAGGTCGCCGCGTAAAGGCGCACGCCCTCAAGCCGCGGTCACGGGCAAACGGAAGGCAAAAAAAAACGACAAGCGCAGGCTTGTCGTTTTGCATCTGACTGGTGCGCCCGGAGAGATTCGAACTCCCGACCACCTGGTTCGTAGCCAGGTACTCTATCCAACTGAGCTACGGGCGCGTCGTCAGGCGCGGGATTATTCCCGAGTTCTGCCGATTCGTCTACAGCGGCGTGCGCCGATGCGCCGCCGGGCTGCGCGCGCATGCCTGCAAATAGCCGGCGAACACGCAAAAAAAACGACAAACCGGGTTTGTCGTTTTTCATCTGACTGGTGCGCCCGGAGAGATTCGAACTCCCGACCGCCTGGTTCGTAGCCAGGTACTCTATCCAACTGAGCTACGGGCGCGTCGTCAGGAGCGGAATTATTACCGAGTCCCCCGGACCCGTCAATGCCCTTCGCGGAAAAAATTCAGTCTGCGCTGCCGGATAGGCCCTGCGCCACGGCCGCCGGCCGTTGCATCCAGGCGAAAGGGGCGGCCGCGGCGCCCAGCTGTGCCGCATCCGTGAGTGCAGATATCGAGCGTGCGCGGCGTCATCTTGCCCAGCAGGGCGCGCGGCGAGGTCTCCGGCGCCATCCAGATCGCGCGCTGCCACGCCGAGTGCGGGCAGCTTCCGCAGCGCCTGGCGCCGTGCCGCGGTCATGCGTGCGAGAGCGACCCGCGCTGGCCGTCGCCGGCGCTGCCCTGCAGCGCCTCGCCCGCCAACGCGTGCATCCTCACGCGTGGCGCGCGGCGCCGAAGTGGTCCAGCACCACCACCGCGCTGCGGCCGGGACGGTAGCCGCCCTGCAGCGCACGCGCGACGTAGTCGATCGCCGCCTCGCAGGCCACCGGCAGCGCCAGGCCCTGGCACAGTTGCGCGGCGATCGCGGCGGCGAGGGTGCAGCCGGTGCCGTGCGCCTGCAGTGCCAGCCGCACATGGCTGAATTCGCTGCGGCTGACGCCGTCGTCGTAGCGGTCGATCACCCGCGGGCCTTCGTCCAGGTGGCCGCCCTTGAGCAGCACCGCCTGCGCGCCGGCTGCGAGCAGCGCGGCGGTGGAGTGCTCGGCGTCGTCGCCGTTCTCGATCGTGCGGCCCAGCAGCAGCTGCGCTTCCGGGGCGTTCGGGGTGACCAGCGTCGCCAGCGGCAACAGGCGATGGCGCAGCGCATCCAGCGCGTCGTCCTCGAGCAGCTTGGCGCCGCTGGTGGCGACCATCACCGGGTCCAGCACCACGAACGGCGGGCGGTACTGCTCCAGCGCATCGGCGACCAAGTGGATCACCGCGGCATTGGCGAGCATGCCGAGCTTGACCGCGCCGATGTCGAAATCGGCGAAGCAGGCGTCGATCTGCGCGCGCAGGAACGGCAACGGCGGCACGTGCACGGCGGCGACCCCGCGGGTGTGCTGCGCGGTCAGTGCGGCCACCGCCGACAGGCCGTGCACGCGATGCGCGGCGAAGGTCTTCAGGTCGGCCTGGATGCCGGCGCCGCCGCCCGAATCGGTGCCGGCGATGCTCAGTGCGGAGACGACGGTGGGTTCGCTCATGCGCCGATTGTGCAGCGCCGGCCGCGGCTTGGCGACTGCGCGTTCAACGCGCGTGGCGCCGGCAGTGGGCCTGCAGCGCATAGCCGGTTCCGACCAGTCCGGTCAGCAGCGCCGGCGCCAGCAGCGTATCGAAGCCGACCCGGCGGTAGGCCCAGGCGCCGAGCACGCCGCCCAGCAGGAAGCCGCCGATGATCAGCAGGCTGAGGCGGATGCGCCGCCGCGGCAGCGGCAGGCCGCGCAGCGCCTGGCCCAGGCCGATGCCCAGGTCGGTGAACATGCCGGTCAGGTGGGTGGTGCGCACCACTGCGCCGCTGTAGGTGGTGGTCATCGCGTTCTGCAGCCCGCAGGCGCTGGCGGCGAATAGTGCGCCGAGCAGTTGTTGCTGCTTGAACGCCTGCATCGCCGCCAGCAGGAGCAATGCTTCCAAGGCAAGCGCCACGCCGTAGCGGCGGCCCAGGCGCAGGCGGCTGTCCTGCACCACGATGCCGCTGAGCACGGCGCCGCCGAGGAAAGCCAGGACCACGCCGAGCAGTTGGCCGATCACGCGCAGGTCACCATCGGCCAGCGCCGCGCCGAGCAGGGTGGTGGTGCCGGTCAGGTGGGTCACCGCCTGGTGCTCGAAGCCTAGGTAGCCGACCACGTTGACCATGCCGGCGACGCAGGCCAGCGCGCCGGCAAACGCCCAGGCCCAGCGCGGCAGTTC
>NZ_CAPJ01000094.1 GCF_000331775.1 Xanthomonas translucens pv. translucens DSM 18974 | reverse complement strand
TGCGGTTGAACAAGGCCGTGCTGCGCGCGTGGATGGCGCCATCCGCCACTGGTGCCGCCGACGCTGGCGCAGCAGACCCGGCGCGGCGGCCGGCGGTCGCCGCGCTGCTGCACGAACTGGCGCATTTCTACGACCGTTCCGCGGCGGGCCGGCTGTCGTCGGATCCGCGCCTGCTGGATCTGGCCGGCTGGCACGTCAGCCCGATGCGGCTGGGCCTGCGCCGGGGTCGCAACGCCTTCCGCGAGCGCAGCCCGGACCGCTACGAACTGGCGTCGCCGGCGGAATTCGTCGCGGTCAACCTGGAGCACTTCCTGCTCGATCCGGACTACGCCTGCCGGCGCCCGGCGCTGGCGCGGTATTTCGCGCAGCGCCTGGCCTGGTCGCCGTCGGCGACGGCCTGTGCGCCCGGCTTGGCCTACCTGCAGGATCCGCTGGCCGACGAGGCGGCGCTGCTGCAAGTCGATCCGGCGCGGGTCTACGCGGTGGACTATCTGCTAGCCAAGGGCAACGCGCAACCGATGAGCCATTGGGGCCACAGCATGCTGCGGCTGGTGATCTGCGCGCCGGGACGCGCGCCGGGTCCGGATTGCCGCCTGGACCTGGCGTATCACAAGGTGCTGTCGTTCCGCGCCTTCGTCGACGACGTGCAGATCTCCAACCTGCGCGGTCTGCTCGGTTCGTATCCGTCGCGGCTGTTCGTGCTGCCGCTGCGCCAGGTGGTGGACGACTACACCCAGGTGCAGCTGCGCGGCCTGCAGTCGATTCCGCTGCGGCTGACGCCTGAGGAGATCGCGGCACTGCTGGAACGCGCCGCGCAGCTGCACTGGAGCTACGACGGGCGCTATTACTTCCTCAGCAACAACTGCGCGGTGGAAACCTACAAGCTGCTGCACGACGGCGTGCCGCGCCTGGCCGGCGCGCGCTTGTCCGGGATCAGCCCCACCGGCCTGCTGCGGCGCCTGGCCCGCGCCGGCATCGCCGACACCGCGGTGCTGGACGATGCGGATGCGGCCACACGCCAGGGCTATTACTTCGCACCGGCGAGCGCGCACTACGCGGCGATGTTCGCGGTGGCGCGCGCGCAACTGGCACTGCCGGCGCGCACTGCGCAAGCCTGGCTGGACTTGCCGGCGGCGCAGCGCACGCCCTGGCTGCAGCGCGGCGACCTGCGCGCCAGCGCCGCACTGTTGTTGCTGGAGAACGCCGCGCGCCGGCGTCAGGAGCAGCGCGGTCGCGATGCGTTGAAACGGCGCTATCTAGCCAGGGCGCATCTGCCTGCCGTGGCCGGCTCCGGCGTCGATGTTGGTGCCAGTGCCGCCACCACGGTCGCCGACGCGACGGCTGTCCAGACCCAGGATGCCGCTGCCGCAGTGCGCGCGGTGCTGGAGCAGCAAGGCCTGTTGAGCCAACCGTCGACGCTGCTGCAGGGCCAGCCGGGCTATGGGCTGCCGCAGGCGCAGGAGCGTGCCTGGCTGCAGCAGCAGTGGCAACCGCGGATCGACGCGCTGCGCCGCGACGGCGCAGCGCTGCAGGCGCGTCTGCACGCTTTGCTGCCGCCACAGCTGCGCGCGGAACTGCCGCAGATCGACGCGAATCTGGCGGCGCTGGGCGCGCGGCTGCGCGAACTCAATCGCGAAGGTGGGGGGCTGCAGTTGCTGTCGCCGTCGCGGCTGCAGCCTGCGGACACGAAATGACGGCGCTGGTAAGGTGGTTCGAGGCTGACGCGCGCCGCGTGATGATTCGATTCCGGTCACGACAGGGCATGTTAGAGCGACCCAAGGCGTCTTGACGCCAGCGGACGCTCATGCATTTGCTGGCGCGGTCTGTCGCGGCTGAAGCCGCTCCTGCAAGAACTTGCCGCCCCTGTAGGAGCGGCTTCAGCCGCGACAGGACCATCGGCGCAACTCGCTCAACCAGCCGCCATTACGGCAAATCGCGACCCGCGTCTTCGCCATGGCGATCTAGCCAAGCATCGCGCGCAGGATCCTGCCGCTACTTCGCCATCGCCTTTTCCAGCGCGCGGCGGCGCGCGGCATCGTCGGCTTCTTCGCCAGCGAAGTGGCTGCACACGTCCTGGCGCGCGACGAAGGCGCGGATCTCCTGCAGCAGCGCGCAGAAGCCGGCGTGGTGCTCCGGATCCACCTCTGCCGGGATCACGCAGCCGGCCTTGGCCTGCGCCGCGGCCGCAGGCGTGGTCGCCGCCAGGCCCGGCAGGATCAGCAGCACGGCCAGCGCGAGCGCGCGCCGTGCACGCACCGATTCAGTCCGCGCGACCGGCGAACTCGCCGGTGGTGGTGTTGACCAGCACCCGCTCGCCGTTGCCGATGTATTCCGGCACCATGATCTCGAGTCCGGTGCTGAGCTTGGCCGGCTTCGGCCGCTTGGTCGCGGTGCCGCCTTTCAGCTCCGGCGGGGTTTCGATCACTTCCAGGGTCACGCTCTGCGGCAACTGCACCGCCACCGGCTGGTCGTCGATGACCTGCACGTAGAGGCCGGTCAGGCCCTCGGTGATGTAGCCGGCGTCGTCGCCGATCACGTCGGCATCGAGCGTGTACGGGGTGTAGTCCTCGTCGTCGAGGAACACGAACGCCTCGCCGTCCTTGTACGAAAAAGTGGCCTGGCGGCGCAGCAGGTCGACTTCGCGCAGGTCGTCGTCGCCGTCGAAGCTGGCGTCGAGCTTGTTGCCGCCCGGCACGCTGTACATCACGAAGCGGAAGCGCACGTTGCCGCCACGGCCCTGCGGCGAGCTACGCTCGATGTCGCGGATCTGGTAGACGCCGTTGTTGTACTCGACGACGTTGCCTTTCTTGATTTCGTTGGCTTTCATAGGGGGCTGTGAATCGGGATTGGGGAATAGGAAAAGCGTCAAGCAGGCGGGCGAGAATCAGTGACAGGGATGCGCTTTGCGATTCCCCATTCCCGACTCCCCGCTACTTGGGCGCCAAGCGTACCGCGCCGTCGAGGCGGATGACCTCGCCGTTGAGATAGCGGTTGCGCAGCAGGAACAGCACCGTGTCGGCGAATTCCTCGGGGCGGCCGAGCCGCGGCGGGAACGGGATCGACGCGGCCAGGGACTGCTGCACCGCCTCGGGCATGCCGTCCACCATCGGCGTCCAGAAGATGCCCGGGGCGATGGTGTTGACGCGGATGCCGAAGCGCGCCAGTTCGCGCGCCATCGGCAGGGTCATCGCCACCACGCCGCCCTTGGAGGCGGCATACGCGGCCTGGCCGATCTGGCCTTCGTAAGCGGCGACGCTGGCGGTATTGACGATCGCGCCGCGCTCGCCGTCTTCGCCCGGCGCATTGTGCTGCATCAGATCGGCGGCGGCCTTGGCGACGTTGAAGCTGCCTACCAGGTTGACCATCACCGTGCCCTGGAAGGTGGCCAGCGCCATCGGCGCCTCCTTGCCGAGCACGCGGCCGGCGCCGAGGATGCCGGCGCAGTTGATCGCGGCGTTGAGCCCGCCGAGGAAGTCGCGCGCTGCGCCGAGCTGCGTTGCCACCTGCGCCTCGTCGCTGACGTCGGTGCGGAAATAGTGCGCCTGCGCCGCGCCGAGCGCGGCGACCGCGGCCGCGCCCTTGTCGTCGTTGAGGTCGAACAGCGCGACCTTGCCGCCCTCGGCGACGATGCGCTGCGCGACCGCCAGGCCGAGGCCGGACACGCCGCCGGTGACCACCGCGCGGAGATCGGCAAGCTGCATGAGGTGCTCCTTTCCAGGGAAGCGTGCAGTTTAGCTGGCTGGAGGTCGGGACCGGGGACTCGGGACTCGGGACTCGAAGAACGTCTCTCGGGAAGGCTTCGTTCTTTGTCGCTACGGCCGGGACGTGCATGCGTCGCCGCCGTGCACGGTGGGTGGCGTGGGGTAGCAGGGCGCGCGCGGCCGAGCGCTGCCGGCGCACCGGTCGCTTGCGGTTACGCCGCCGC
>NZ_CAPJ01000095.1 GCF_000331775.1 Xanthomonas translucens pv. translucens DSM 18974 | reverse complement strand
AGCGCGAGCGCATGGCCGCCGCGCTGGCCGCGCTGCCCGGCGTGCGCCGGGTGTATCCCTCGCAGGGCAACTTCCTGCTGATGCGCTTCGACGATGCCGAAGGCGCATTCCGTGCGCTGCTGGCCGCCGGCGTGGTGGTGCGCGACCAGCGCGCCGCGCCGACCCTGGGCGATGCGCTGCGCATCACCCTCGGCACTTCGGAACAGAACCAGCGCGTGCTCGGCGCGCTGCAGGCGGGGAGGGCGGCGGCATGAGCCCGATCCTGTTCGTCGACCGCGACGGCACCCTGATCGAGGAGCCGGCCGATTTCCAGATCGACGCCTACGAGAAGCTGCGCTTCGTGCAGGGCGTGATCCCGGCGATGCTCAAGCTGCGCGATGCCGGCTACCAGTTCGTCATCGTCACCAACCAGGACGGGCTGGGCAGCCAAGCCTTTCCGCAGGCCGCGTTCGACGGCCCCAACGACCTGATGCTGCAGATCTTCGCCAGCCAGGGCATCGCCTTCCGCGAGGTGCTGATCGACTGCAGCTGGCCGGCCGACAACGCACCCACGCGCAAGCCCGGCATCGGCCTGATGCTGCCGTACCTGCAGGACCGCAGCATCGACTGGGCGCGTTCGGCGATGGTCGGCGACCGCCTCACCGACATCCAGTTCGCCGAGAATCTACGCATCCGCGGCTTCCAGCTGAAGACCGAACAGTTCGGCGGCGACTGGGACTGGGCCGGCATCGCCCACGAACTGGCCGATGCGCCGCGCCGCGCCAGGGTGCAGCGCGACACCAAGGAAACCCGGATTGCGGTCGAGATCGATCTGGACCTGGCGCGCGACCCGCACTGCGCCACCGGCCTGCCGTTCTTCGACCACATGCTTGAGCAGATCGGCAAGCACGGCGGCTTCGCCCTGGACGTGCGCGCCGAGGGCGACCTGCATATCGACGAACACCACACCATCGAGGACACCGGCCTGGCGCTGGGCCAGGCCTTGCGCCAGGCGCTGGGCGACAAGCGCGGCATCGGCCGCTACGGCTTCGATCCGCCGGACAGCCCGTGGCTGGCCGCCGGCGGCGACGCGCGCCTCGGCTTCACCCTGCCGATGGACGAGACCCTGGCCAGCGCCGCGCTGGATTTCAGCGGCCGCCCGTATTTCGTGTTCGAAGGCGAGTTCAAGCGCGAGCGCGTCGGCGACCTGCCGACCGAATTGGTGCCGCATTTCTTCCGCTCGCTGTGCGACGCGTCGGGCCTGAACCTGCACCTGCGCGTGCACGGCGACAACGACCACCACAAGGTCGAGGCCTGCTTCAAGGCATTGGCGCGCGCCTTGCGCCAGGCGCTGCGCCGCGAGGGTGCCGCGCTGCCTTCGACCAAGGGCGTGCTGTGATGCGCGGCGCTTGCGCAGAGAGGCTGCGATGAGCGATATCGCCCTGATCGATGCCGGCGGCGCCAACCTCGGCTCGGTGCGCTACGCGCTGCAGCGCCTGGGCGTGGAAGCCAGGCTGGTGCGCGACGCGGCCGGTCTGCAGGGCGCGGACCGGGTGATTTTGCCCGGCGTCGGCGCCGCGCCGCATGCGATGGCGCGGCTGCGCGAGCAAGGGCTGATCGAGCCGCTGCGCGCGCTGCAGGTGCCGCTGATCGGCATCTGCCTGGGCATGCAGCTGTTGTTCGAGCATTCCGAGGAAGGCGACGTCGATTGCCTGGGCTTGTTGACCGGCGTGGTGCGGCACATGCCGCCGGCGCTGGGCATCCGCGTCCCGCACATGGGCTGGAATCGGCTGCTGCCGATGCGCGCTTCGCCGCTGCTGGACGGCCTTCCCGACACCGCCACCGCCTACTTCGTGCATGGCTACGCCGCGCCGGTCACTGCCGACACCGTGGCCGCCTGCGACCATGGTGGCCTGTTCACCGCGGTGGTGCAGCGCGGCCGCCGCTGCGGCGCGCAGTTCCATCCCGAGCGCTCGGCGAGCACCGGCGCGCGCATCCTGCGCAACTTCCTCGAGACCGATTTCCGATGAGCTTCATCGTCTATCCCGCGTTGGACATCCGCGACGGCCGCGTGGTGCGGCTGGCGCAAGGCGACTACGCCCGCGAAACCCATTACGGCGACGATCCGCTGCCGCGCGCGCAGGCCTTCGCCGATGTCGGCGCAGACTGGATGCACCTGGTGGACCTGGACGCGGCGCGTGCCGGCGGCTACACCCTGGCGCCGCTGCTGAGCCAGATCCGCGCGCAGACCCGGCTGCAGGTGCAGACCGGCGGCGGCGTGCGCTCGCGCGCCGACGTGCAGCGCATGCTCGACGCCGGCGCTGCGCGCGTGGTGATCGGCTCGCTGGCGGTGCGCGACCGCGAATCGGTGCTGGAATGGCTGGCCGAGTTCGGCGCCGAACGCATCACCGTGGCGCTGGACACGCGCCAGGACGCGCACGGCGTGTGGCGGCTGCCGGTGCTGGGCTGGACCGAGACCTCCTCGCTGACCCTGGAAGCGCTGGCGGTCGAGTACGCCGCGGCCGGGCTGAAGCACCTGCTGTGCACCGACATCGCCCGCGACGGCATGCTGTCCGGGCCGAATCTTGAGCTGTACGCCTACCTGCGCCGGATCGCGCCGGGCGTGGACGTGCAGGCCTCCGGCGGCATTCGCGACGCCGCCGACGTGCGCGCCGCGCGCGAGGTCGGCTGCGCCGGCGCGGTGCTCGGCAAGTCGCTGCTGGAAGGCCGGCTGGCGCTGGACGAGGCGCTGGCATGCTGAGCCGGCGCATCATCCCGTGCCTGGACGTGCGCGATGGTCGCGTCGTCAAGGGCGTCAAGTTCCGCGACCACATCGACATGGGCGACATCGTCGAGCTGGCCTTGCGCTACCGCGACCAGGGCGCCGACGAACTGGTGTTCTACGACATCGGCGCCAGCCCGGAAGGGCGTTCGGTGGACTACGCCTGGGTCGAGCGCGTGGCGCGGCTGATCGACATCCCGTTCTGCGTGGCCGGCGGCATCCGCGACGTGGCCACCGCGCGCGCGGTGCTGCATGCCGGTGCCGACAAGATCTCGATCAATTCGCCGGCGCTGGAGCGGCCGGCGCTGATCGCCGAACTGGCCGAGGCGTTCGGCGTGCAATGCGTGGTGGTGGGCATCGATTCGATCCGCGAGGACGACGGCCAGTGGCGGGTGCGCCGCTTCACCGGCGACCCGGACAAGACCCAGGCGCTGCGCGTGCGCACCGTGGACTGGGTGGTGGAGGCGCAGCAGCTGGGCGCCGGCGAGATCGTGCTCAACTGCATGGACAACGACGGCGTGCGCCGCGGCTACGACATCGCCCAGCTGTTCGAGGTGCGTACCCTGTGCAAGGTGCCGCTGATCGCCTCCGGCGGTGCCGGCGAACTGCAGCACTTCGCCGACGTGTTCGAACAGGCCGACGTGGACGGCGCGCTGGCCGCTAGCGTGTTCCACAGTGGCGCGATTCCGATTCCCGACCTCAAGCGCTTTCTGCGCCAACGACAGATCGAGGTGCGCGATGGCGCATGAGCACGAAGCCGCCGCCGCGCCCGCGGATGCGGCGTTTGCTGGGGACACCTTGGATTGGAACATGCTGGACTGGAGCAAGGGCGACGGCCTGCTGCCGGTGGTGGTGCAGGACGCGGCCACGCTGCGCGTGCTGATGCTCGGCTACATGAATGCCGACGCGTTGGCCGCGACCCGTGCCAGCGGCAAGGTCACCTTCTACAGCCGCAGCAAGCAGCGGCTGTGGACCAAGGGCGAAAGCTCGGGCAACACCCTGGACCTGGTGTCGATCCAGACCGACTGCGACAGCGACACGCTGCTGGTCACCGCGCACCCGCATGGGCCGACCTGCCACCTCGGCCGCAGCAGCTGCTTTCCGCAGGCGCCGGGCCAGTTCCTGGGCGCGCTCGACCGCCTGGTCGCACAGCGCGAACGCGAGCGTCCGCCGGGCAGCTACACCACGCAGTTGTTCGAGAAGGGCACGCGGCGCATCGCGCAGAAGGTCGGCGAGGAAGGCGTGGAAACCGCATTGGCCGGCGTGGCGCAGGACGATGCAGCGTTGCTCGGCGAATCGGCCGACCTGCTGTACCACCTGACCGTGCTGCTGCGCGCGCGCGGCCTGGCGCTGGCCGACGCGGTCGCGGTGCTGGAAGCGCGGCACAAGTAGGTTCGCGCGACGGCGGTCGGCGCCGTGCCGTGGCGGATGGCTACAATCGCCGCATTCCCTCGATGCCGGACTTCACGCATGTCGCTGCGCGCCGTAGTGCTTTTCTGCCTGTTGACCGCCGCTGCGCCTGCGCTGGCACAGACCGCCACGATCAGCGGCAGCGTCTATCAGGAGCGCGACGGCCATGCGGGCCGCGGCGGCGGCGAGCGCGGCATCGCCGGCGTGCAGGTCTCCGACGGCGTGCAGATCGTGCGCACCGATGCGCAGGGCCGCTACCGCCTCGACGTGGCGCCGGGGCGTACGGTGTTCGTGATCAAGCCCGACGGCTACGCCTTCGCCAGCGCCGGCAACGGCAACGGCAACGGCTTGCCGGCCTACTGGCGGCACTACGTGCCGGCCGGATCGCCCAAGCTCAACTACCCGGGCATCGCGCCGACCAGTGGCGCCAGCGACGGCTGGGATTTCGCGCTGCGTGCGCAACCGGCCGCGGCCAGTACCGAAGTGCTGGTGTTCGCCGACACCCAGACCGCCTCGGCGACCGACGTCGGCTACTACGCGCGCGATATCGTCGCGCCGCTGCTCGGCAAGACCCGTGCGCGCCTTGGCACAACCCTGGGCGACGTGGTCAGCGACGACCTGTCGCTGTATCCCGCATTGAACGCCGAGACCGCCAAGCTCGGCGTGCCGTGGTTCCACGTGCCCGGCAACCACGACCTCAACGTCGATGCGGCCGACGATGCCCACTCGCTGTCCAGCTGGCGCGGGGTCTACGGGCCGGACACCTACGCGGTGGAGGAGGGCGGCGCCAGCTTCGTGTTCCTCGACGACGTGGTCTACCAGCCGCAGCAGCAGCCCAAGTATGTCGGCGGCCTGCGCGAGGACCAGTTCGCGTTCCTGCAGGCTTACCTGGCCACGCTGCCGAAGCAGCGGTTGCTGGTGCTGGGCATGCACATCCCGCTGTTCGACGCCGCGCCGGGCAAGGAGACGTTCCGCCATGCCGACCGCGCGCGCCTGTTCGCGCTGCTGCAACCGTTCGCGCAGGTGCTGGTGCTCAGCGGCCACAGCCATACCCAGCGCCACTACTACCACGCCGCCGCCGACGGCTGGCACGGCGCGCAGCCGCTGCACGAATACAACGTGGGCGCGGCCTGCGGCGCGTTCTGGTCCGGGGCCAAGGACGCCGACGGCATTCCCGCGGCGACGATGGCCGACGGCACCCCCAACGGCTATGCGCTGCTGACCGTGCAGCGCGATGGTCGCTATGCGCTGGCCTATCACGCCGCGCGTGCCCACGACGATGCACCGATGGCTCTGCATGCGCCGAAAGTGCTGCGCCGCGGCGCGTATCCGGCCTGGGCGGTGTATGCGAACGTGTTCATGGGCGAGGACGACAGCCGCGTGGAATACCGCATCGACGACGGCGCGTGGAAGCCGATGGCGCGCGTGCAGCAGCCGGATCCGGACCTGCTCGCCGAGAACGCGCGCGACGACACTGCCGACGCACTGCGCGGCTATGACCGCTCGCCGGAAGCGATCCCGTCGCAGCACCTGTGGCGCGGCGCCTTGCCGACCGACCTGGGTGCCGGCGCGCATCGCATCGAGGTCCGCGCCTTCGACCGCTGGCGCGGCGAGCAACGCGCCAGCACCGGCTATCGCCTGCAGGACGCGATGCCCTGAGCGGGCCACGCATCGGCGCGTCGATGCAACAGGTTCCTGGCAGATGCAAGGAGCGGCTTCAGCCGCGACGAACGCAGCGCGGAGGCCAACCGGCTACGCATGCAGTCGGGACTGAAGTCCCTCCCACAGTGCACCCGGCGAACAGGCCGCAAGGTCCTGTAGGAGCGGCTTCAGCCGCGACAGATGCGCCGGCAAATGGGTCGGTTGTGCACGCTAACGGTCGTGGCTGAAGCCACTCCTACAGTGCACCACGGTTGGCTTGCCGCAAGTGTTGTGGGCGCGAGTCTGGGTGGCCTCGGGCCATCAGTTGCGACGAGCGCAGCGGTGGAGGTACCGCGACCGGGCAGCGTCGGGACTGAAGTCCATCCCGCAGTGCATCCGGCGAACAGGCCGCAAGTTCCTGTAGGAGCGGCTTCAGCCGCGACAGATGCGCCGGCAAATGGGTCGGCTGTGCACTAACGGTCGTGGCTGAAGCCACTCCTACAGTGCACCCGGTTGGCTTGCCACGAGTTCTGTGGGCGCGAGTCTGGGTGGCCTCGGGCCATCAGCCGCGACGAGCGCCGCGGTGGAGGTACCGCGACCGGGCAGCGTCGGGGCTGAAGGCCCTCCCACAGTGCACCCGGCGAACAAGCCGCAAGTTCCTGTAGGAGCGGCTTCAGCCGCGACAAATGCGCCGGCAACCTGGTCGGCTGTGCACGCTAACGGTCGTGGCTGAAGCCACTCCTACAGTGCACCACGGTTGGACTGCCGCAAGTGTTGTGGGCGCGAGTCTGGGTGGCCTCGGGCCATCAGTTGCGACGAGCGCGAGTAGCAAACCCTTCAGAGCCCGCGGATCTGTCGGCACCGCTGGCCACAAGACACAAGAGCAGCAGGTGGATTTCCGAATCCCGAAAACAAAACGCCTCCACTCGTGAGGCTGTCGAAAGCGAATGATCCTGGCTGGCGAGCGAAGGCGAGCGGGCGGAAGGATCGGGCGCAGCTGGCTGGCGTGAGGCTGGCGGGCTTGCTGCGGGGCCAAGTCTAGCGAGCGCCAGGGTGTGGCGATCGAACGCGACTCACTCGTATCTTCTCGCAAGGCGGCGCACGAAAGACATGCGCTCGATGCCGCCCTACGCACGTTGCCGGATCGTCTTGAGCGGCTGTCGTAGCGCGACCCACAGGGTAGGCGCGGCCGTGCAAGGCGATACCCAGCGCCATACTGACGCCGCTCTCCCTCCGGCGACCGAAGGAAGTCCGCGTGGGGGAGAGAGGGGGGGCGAGGGTCGGGGCGAAGCCACCCCGTCATCCTGTCGCAGGCTGTCACCCACGCACCGAACCTGCCGTCTCGGCCTCGTCGTCGGCATTCGGATCCGCAGCCTCGTGCGGCCTGGTTAGTGTCCGGCCTTGCCGTCGGCCGCGGTGGCCGGCTCTGTTGTCGTCTGAGTCTGCGTCTCCGGTTCCTGATAGGGATACGCCGGCGCCGCGACCGGCTGCAGCTGCGCGCGCCAGCGCTGCAGCAGCGGGGCGATGCGCGCGCCGACGTACAGCTGCGGGTACGACGGCGCTTCGCCTTGCGCCCGTTCGCGCGCGCTGATCTCGGCCGTGGCCAGGCGATAGCTCTCGACGAAATCGGTGGTGCGCGCCAGGGCGTCGATCAGCCAGGCGCGGCCGAAATAGGTGGCGCTGGCGGTGTTGCCGCAGCCGAACGAGGAGCGGTCGCGGCGCGCGGCGGTGATGATCAGCGTGTCCGGACTCTTCAGCGCCGGCACGAAGCCGCCGGAATAGCACGCCGACAGCACGATCACCCGGTTGCGGATGCCGGCGTCGTCGAGCAACCCGCGCAGTTCCTTGGGCGTGATGGTGTCGTAGTCGGCGTCCTCGCCAGGGCCGAACTGCATATACAGTTCGTGCTGCTCGGTGCCGTGGCTGGTCAGGAACAGCAGCAGCGCGTCCTCGCGCCGGTCCATCAGCTTGCCGATGCGCTGCAGCGTATCGGCCAGGTTGTCGTACGAGGCCTGCGGCGCATAGGCGTGGGCGCCGAGATTGTCGGCGTGGTTGATCAGGGTGACGATGCGCCCCGCCGCGCCGAAGCGCTGCGCGAACAGCTGGCGCAGGTAGTGGGTCTCGTTGCGGAACACGTCCTCGCTGGCGTCGCCGGCGAAGCCGACCACGTACAGGTCGGTCGTGCCCGGCCGCTGCGGCTGCAGCGCGGCCAGCGCCTTGCGCAGCTGCGCCTGGTCGATCGGATCGACCGGTGCCGGCGCATCGGCCTGTGCCTGCGCCGCGCCGGCATCCGGATGGCAGGCCGGCAGCAGCAGCGCCAGCAGCAGCGCCAGGGCCAGACGGCGGTGCGACACGCGGAGGCTACGCAGGAACGAAGGCATGGGCGGCGGCTGCGGCAAAGAAAAGAGGCGGTAGCGCGGCGGCTGCCGCGGTGCTCAGAACGCCAGCTCGGCGAAACTCTCCACGCGCCGGTGGCCGTTGCAGGCATCGCCCAGGCGCGGTTCGGGATAGTCCTCGCGGCGATCGACCAGCACCGTGTCCAGCCCGGCCTCGCGCGCGGCATCGAGTTCGGCGACCACGTCGGACAGGAACACGATCTGCGCGGCCGCCACCCCGATCGCCTCGGCGATGCGCGCATAGCTGGCCGCTTCGCGCTTGGCGCCGACCTCGGTGTCGAACCAGCCGGAGAACAGTCCGCTCAGGTCGCCGGCGTCGCTATGGCCGAAGAACAGTTTCTGCGCCGGCACCGAGCCGGACGAGTACACGTACAGCGGGTGGCCGTCGGCATGCCAGCGGCGCAGCGCCGGCGCGGCGTCGGGGTAGATGTGCGCGGCGAAGTCGGCGTCGCGGTAGCCGGCCTCCCAGATCATGCCCTGCAGCGCCTTCAGCGCGGTGTGCTTGCGGTCCTGGTCGATCCAGCCCTGCAGCGTCTCCACGATCACCGCGTCGCTGCAGATGCCGCCGGATTCGGCGGCCACCGCATCCAGCCACTGCCGCACCTGCGGCTGCTGGCCGTGCGCGTGGACGAACTCGGGCAGGGCACGGCGCGCGTAGGGGAACAGCACGTCCTTGACGAAGGAGATGCTGCTGGTGGTGCCTTCGATATCGGTCAGGATCACGCGCGGGCTGGCCATCGCTCAGTTCGCCTCGCCGCGCAGCGCCGCTTCGTAGCGCGGGAAGCGCTGGGCGATGTCGGTGCCGGTGAAATGGCCGACCCAGCCGTCCGGCTCGGTGAAGAAGCGGATCGCGATGAAGCGCGGCTCCGGGCCCATGTCGAACCAGTGGTGGGTGCCGTCCGGCACCGCGATCAGGTCGTTCTGCACGCATTCGATCTCATAGACCTTGCCGTCCACGTGCAGGGTGAACAGGCCCGAGCCGGCGACGAAGAAGCGCACTTCGTCCTCCTTGTGGAAATGCTCGTCGAGGAACTTCTTGCGCATCTCCTCGCGCTGCGGGTGGTCCGGGGCGATGCTGACCACGTCCACGGTCTTGAAACCGTGCGTGGCCACCAGCCGGTCGATGTCGCTCTTGTAGGCGGCCATCACCGCTTCCGCGGTGGCGCCGGCCTCGATCGGCTGGTCGGCCTGCCAGCGCTCGAAGGTGACGCCGATCTTGCGCAGTTCGGCGGCGATCGCGTCGCCATCGCGGCTGTCGAACAGCGGCGCGTCGGGAGTGGTTTCGGCGAAGATGCGGAGTCGGCTCATGGCGGCGGGCGAGGGCGTCGTGGAGGGGAGGAAAAGGGTAGCAGCTGGCGGGTAAGCCGCCGTTGCGGCGCTGGAACGCTGTAGGCGCGTCGCGTGCCGGGCTCAGCCCAGCGCGCGCAGCTTGCGCAGTTCCAGTTCGCAATGCAGCAGGAACTCGATGGCTTCCAGGTGGCGGCGCGCCTCGGCCATGTCGCGGCCCCAGGCGTACAGGCCGTGGCCGTCGATCAGGTAGCCCCACAGCGGGGTGCGGTCCAGCAACGCGTCCACCTGCGCGGCCAGCACGGTCATGTCCTGGGTGTTGGCGAACACCGGCAGCTCCACCGCGGTTTCGTGGGTCTGGTTGCCGTGCAGCGCCTTCAGCAATTCGTAGCCTTCCAGGCGCACGTGGCCGGCGCCGGCGTACAGCCGCGAGGCGATGGTCTGCACCGGCGAATGCGTGTGCAGCACGCAGCCGACCTCCGGGAAGCGGCGATACAGCTGGGTGTGCAGCAGGGTCTCGGCCGAGGGCCGGTGATCGCTGTCGACGGCTTTGCCGTCGAAGTCCACCACCATGATGTCGGCCTTGACCAGGCGGCCCTTGTCGCGGCCGGACACGGTGATCGCGGCATGCGCGGCGTCGAGCCGGTGCGAGAAGTTGCTGCTGGTGGCCGGGGTCCAGCCGGCCTCCGCCAGTTCGCGGATGTTGCCGATCAGCAGTTGCGCCAGCGTGCGCAGGCGTTCGGTATCGTAGGGCTGTGCGTTCATGCCCGTATTCTAGCGAGCCTGTGTGGCACGCAGACGGCTGTGGCGGAAGCCGTAGCCGAAATAGATCAGCAGGCCGAGCGCGGTCCAGCCGCCCATCAGCAGCCAGTTGTGCGCGGTCATCGCCGACAGCAGCGCCAGGCAGCTGAGCACGCCGGCGATGCAGATCGGCCAGGCGAACCGAATGCGGAACGGGCGCGGCAGGTCCGGCTGGGTACGGCGCAGGATCAGCACCCCGGCGCAGACCGCGGCGAAGGCGATCAGCGTGCCCATCGAGGTCAGCTCGCCGAGCACGTCCAGCGGGAACAGCGCCGCCAGCAGCGCGATGCCGACGCCGGTAATCACCGTGTTGATGTGCGGGGTGCGGTACTTGGGATGGATCCGGGTAAACAGCGGAGGCAGCAGCCCGTCGCGGGCGATGATCATGAAGATCCGCGGCTGGCCGATGATCATCACCAGCACCACCGAGGACAGCCCGATCAGCGCGCCGACCTCGACCACCAGCCGCAGCCAGGCCAGCTGCGGATGCGCGGCCACCGCGGTCACCACCGGCTCGTCGGTGCCGAGCTGGGTGTACGGCACCAGCCCGGTCATCACCGCCGCCATGGCGATGTACAGCACGGTGCAGATCACCAGCGACAGGATCATGCCGATCGGCAGATCGCGCTGCGGCCGGTGCGATTCCTGCGCCGCCACCGAGACCGCCTCGAAGCCGATGTAAGCGAAGAACACCATCGCCGCGCCGCGCAGCACGCCTTCCATACCGTACTTGCCGGGGCCTGCGTTGGCCGGGATGAACGGGTGCCAGTTGGCGCTGTCCACGTACTTCCAGCCGACCGCGACCACCAGCAGGATCAACCCGGTCTTCAGCGCCACCATCGCCATGTTCATAGCCGAGGACTTGCGGATGCCGACGTAGCACAGCCAGGTCAGCAGCAGCACGATGCCGGCGGCGGGCAGGTTGGCGATCGCGCCGGTGCGCTGCAGCTTGCCGTCCAGCGGCGCGTTGACCAGGGCCGCGGGCAGGTGGATGCCGAAATGGTCGAGCAGGCTCAGGAAATAACCGGTCCAGCTCACCGCCACCGCCGAGGACGACACGCCGTATTCCAACACCAGCATCCAGCCGATGAACCAGGCCGCCAGTTCGCCGAAGGTGGCATAGGTGTAGGTGTAGGCGCTGCCGGACACCGGCACCATCGCCGCGAACTCGGCGTAGGCCAGCGCGCAGAACGTGCAACACAGCGCGGCCAGCACGAACGACAGCATGATCGCCGGCCCGGCGTGGTTGGCCGCGGCCTGCCCGGTGATGACGAAGATGCCGCCGCCGATCACCGCGCCGATGCCCAGGGCGGTCAGGCCCCAGGGACCGAGCGCACGCTGCAGGCCCAGGCCGCCGGCGTCCTCGTGGGCGGCGTGGGGGTGTTTGGTGGCCCAGAGTTGTTTGAACATGGAGCGGTTCCTGTTGATCCCCGCACATGGACGTGCGGGCTCTTGCACAAGGGACTCGAGCGTTGAATCCTCACACCTGGATGTGCGGGTTCTTGCGAGGGACTCGAGATTTGAATCCCCGCACATGGACGTGCGGGCTTTTGCGAGGGACGCGCAATTACGCCTTGGTGGCCAGACGGCTGTGGCGGATGCCGTAGCCGAAATAGATGAACAGGCCGATCACGGTCCAGCCGACGAACACCTTCCAGTGTTCCTGGAACGCCTGCAGGAACAGGAACAGGCAGGCCAGCGCGCCGAGCGGGCAGATCACCATCGCCAGCGGCACCCGGAACGGGCGCGCCAAGTCGGGCTTGGTGAAGCGCAACACCATCACCCCGATGCAGACCGTGGCGAAGGCGAGCAGGGTGCCCATCGACACCAGTTCGCCGAGCACGTCCAACGGGATCAGGCCGGCCAGCAGCGCGGCCACCACGCCGACGAAGAGGGTGCCGACGTAGGGCGTGTGGAACTTGCGGTGGACCTTGCCGAACAGCTTCGGCAGCAGGCCGTCGCGGGACATGGTGTAGAAGATGCGCGGCTGCGCCATCAGCATCACCAGCACCACCGAGGACAGGCCGGCGATCGCGCCGATCTCCACTGCGGTCTTCAGCCAGGCCAGGCTCGGGTAGTGCTCCAGCGCGGTGGCCACCGGCTTGGCGGTGCCGAGCTGGGTGTAGGGCAGCAGGCCGGTCAGCACCGCGCAGACGATGATGTAGATGACCGTGCATACCGCCAGCGACACCAGGATGCCGATCGGCATGTTGCGCTGCGGGTCCTTGGTTTCGCCGGCCGAGGTGGAGACCGCGTCGAACCCGATGTAGGAGAAGAACACGATCGAGGCGGCGCGGAAGATGCCGCTCCAGCCGAACTGGCCCGGCCCGGTGTTCTCGGGGATGAACGGGTGCCAGTTGGCCGGATCGATATGGGAAATGCCGAAGCCGACGAACAGGCAGATCACCGCGACCTTGATCGCCACCACGATGGCGTTGACGAACGCGGACTGGGTGACGCCGACGTAGCACAGCGCGCTGACCGCGACCACGATCAGCACCGCCGGCAGATTGACGATGTTGCCGGAGGCGACGAAGGCATCGCCGTCCCAGACCAGCGGCGCGCCGGCCAGTTCGGCGGGGAACGGCAGGCCCAGGGTGCCGCTGAGGAAACTGATCAGATAGGCCGACCAGCCGACCGCGACGCTGGAGCCGGCGAACAGATATTCCAGCACCAGGCACCAGCCGATGAACCAGGCCACGCCTTCGCCCAGGGTGGTGTAGGAGTAGGAGTAGGCGCTGCCGGAGACCGGCATCATCGCCGCGAACTCGGCGTAGCACAGCCCGGCGAAGGCGCAGGCGACGCCGGCGAACACGAACGACAGCATCACCGCCGGTCCGGCGTGGTTGGCTGCGGCCTGGCCGGTCAGCACGAAGATGCCCGCACCGATCACCGCGCCGATGCCGAGCATGATCAGATGCTTGGCAGTGAGGGTCCGTTGCAGCGTGGCTTCGCCTTCCAGGCTGCCTTCGAACGGTTCGCCGGCATCGATGTGGCCGGCAGGCTCGATCGGCTTGACCCTCAACAGAGACTTCAGCATGCGGTGCATTTCCCAGTGGCGATCGGAGCGGTCTCGCCCCGGTAACGATGGTGCGCTAGGCCCAAGCAGGCCACGCAAGCGTCGTACCATGCCAAAGCCGGGCGGCCGCCACAAGCAGCGCTGCGCCGTCGGCGGCGATAATGGCCGGCCCCGATCGCGAGAACCGCCCATGCCGGACCTTTGCCTGCGCCGCCAGTTGCACGCCTATGCCACTCGTTGGCCGCAGCAGGCCGAGGTTGCCGCGCAATTCCTGGCAGTGCTGGACGATGCGCAGGACCCGTTCGTGCGCGAACGCCTGGACGGCCACTTCACCGGTTCGGCCTGGCTGGTCAGCGCCGACGGCACCCGCACCCTGCTGACCCACCACCGCAAGCTGCAGCGCTGGCTGCAACTGGGCGGGCATGCCGACGGCGAGCGCGACCTGGCGCTGGTGGCACTGAAGGAAGCCGAGGAGGAATCGGGGCTGTCCGGGCTGGCGCTGGAGGACGGCGCCCTGTTCGACCTGGACCGGCACTGGATTCCCGAGCGCAGCGACGTGCCCGGGCACTGGCACTTCGACGCGCGCTACGTGGTGCGCGCCGGCGCCGACGAGGCGTTCGCGGTCAGCGCCGAGTCGCTGGCCCTGGCCTGGCGCACGATCGCCGAACTGCTGGCCGAGCCGGACCTGGACCCGTCGCTGCGGCGCATGGCCGGCAAGTGGCTGGCGCAGCGCGGCCGCTGATGCGCGGGTGACGGGCGTTGCCTGACTGGCGTGCGCGGGCGCTGAGCATCCGCCGCTGGCTGGGCGTGCATTGCGGGATTGGGTACCCTTGGGCGCCCGTTGCCTGTCCATGCCCATGTCCCGCACCGCTGCTGCCTTCACCTATCGCCTGGCGTTCCGCCCACTCGACGAGAGGATGGCGTCGGCCGAACTGGCGCGCACCGTGCACCGAGCGCTGCTGGCGTTGAGCGGGCCGCCGCATGGCGTGACGATCGTCAGCCTGCAGCGCCCGCCGCGCGAGGACGGCGCCGGCCTGTACATGGAGGCCGTCACCACCGGCCCGGAGCGGTGGTACCTGAAGGCCGACGATTATCTGTTGAGCGAGGGGTTGCGCGGCGAATTGCAGCCTTGATCTGGACCCGGGACCCGGGACTCGGGACTCGGAAAAGCGTGGGTTGCGTGATCTGCTTTCCCACGCTTGTTTCCTGCCTCTGTTGCATTCGTACGTTTGCGTCACCGCGATCCATCCAAGCCTGATCACAGTCGGAGAACGGACTCGCCGGCGTCGCCGCTGTTCCGAGTCCCGAGTCCCGCACTCAGTAAAGAACCCTCGTCCGCACCGTTCCCGCGATCTGCCCCAGCTCGTCCTTCAGCACCGCCGCCAGTTGCTCGCTGGCGGCGACGTCGATCACCACGTAGCCGACCTTGGGGTCGGTGCGCAGGAACTGGCCGTCGATGTTGACGTTGTGGCGCGAGAACAGTTCGTTGATCTGCGACAGCACGCCCGGCACGTTGCGGTGGATATGCAGCAGACGCAGGCTCTCGGCGTGCTCGGGCAGGGTGACCTCGGGGAAGTTCACCGCCGACACGGTGCTGCCGTTGTCGCTGTAGCGCACCAGCTTGGCCGCCACCTCCACGCCGATGTTGTCCTGCGCTTCCAGCGTGCTGCCGCCCACGTGTGGGGTCAGGATCACGTTGTCGTGCGCGGCCAGCGGCGATTCGAACGCGTCGCCGTTGCCCTTCGGTTCGACCGGGAACACGTCCACCGCCGCGCCGCCGATGTGGCCGGAGCCCAGCGCCGCGTCCAGCGCGGCGATGTCGATCACGGTGCCGCGCGAGGCGTTGATCAGGTGCGCGCCCGGCTTCATCTGCGCGATCTGCGCCGCGCCGATCATGTCCTTGGTCGACGGCGTTTCCGGCACGTGCAGGGTCACCACGTCCGAACGCGCCAGCAGCTCGTCCAGGTCGGCCGCCACGCGCGCGTTGCCCAACGACAGCTTGGCTTCGATGTCGTGGAAGATCACTTGCATGCCCAGCGACTCGGCCAGCACGCCGACCTGGGTGCCGATATGCCCGTAGCCGACGATGCCCAGCACCTTGCCGCGGGTCTCGTGGCTGCCGGCGGCCGACTTCGACCAGCCGCCGCGGTGGCATTCGGCATTCTTCTGCGGAATCCCGCGCAGCAGCAGGATCGCCTCGGCGATGACCAGCTCGGCGACGCTGCGGGTATTGGAGTAGGGCGCGTTGAACACCGGAATGCCGGCCAGCTCGGCCGCGTCCAGGTCCACCTGGTTGGTGCCGATGCAGAAGCAGCCGACCGCGATCAGGCGCTTGGCCTGCGCCAGCACCTCGGCGCTGAGCTGGCTGCGCGAACGGATGCCGACGATATGCGCCTCGGCGATGCGCGCCTTCAGTTCGTCTTCCGGCAGCGACTTGGCGTGCAGTTCGATCTGCGAGTAGCCGGCGGCGCGGAACACGTCGATGGCGGTCTGGCTGATGCCTTCGAGCAGCAGCACGCGGATATCCTGCTTCGGAAACGAGGTTTTCTTGGGCGACATTGCGGCGACGAGGCCTGGCGAAAGGGGCGGTCACTATGCCAGATGGATCCGCGCTTTGGTGCGCCGCAATAGGATGCCGGGAGGGCGTGGATGCAACGGTGGCGATGGTTTCAGTTGCATCTTGTTCGGGACTCGGGACTCGGGACTCGGAGCGAGCGTGCGCCTGACAGCCGTCCTTGCTTCGAGCCGGTGGCCCTTCGCTTTTCCGAGTCCCGAGTCCCGAGTCCCGAACAAAACTAGACGCCACCGCACAACGCTGGCACGCTTGAACGCTTGCCTTCGCCACGACCTCTGAGCCGATGACCGACCCGCGCCTGGATGCCCTTACGCACGCCGTTCCCGGACTGCGCCTGAAGACCGACCCCGCCGACCTGGAGCACTACGGTCGCGATTGGACCCGGCGCTGGACGCCGGCGCCGCTGGCGATCGCGCTGCCGGCCACGGTGCAGGAGGTGCAGGCGGTGCTGCGCTGGGCCAACGACCACGCGGTGGCGGTGGTGCCCTCGGGTGGCCGCACCGGTCTGTCCGGCGGCGCGGTGGCCGCGCACGGCGAGCTGGTGCTGAGCCTGGAGCGGATGAACAAGGCGCTGGCGTTCGATGCGGTCGATCGCACCCTCACCGTGCAGGCCGGCATGCCGCTGGAGGCGGTGCATAACGCGGCGCGCGAGCACGGGCTGGTGTATCCGGTGGATTTCGCCGCGCGCGGCTCGTGTTCGATCGGCGGCAACATCGCCACCAATGCCGGCGGCATCCGCGTGATCCGCTACGGCAATACCCGCGAATGGATCGCCGGGCTCACTGTGGTGACCGGCAGCGGCGAGCTGCTCGAGCTCAACCGCGGGCTGATCAAGAATTCCAGCGGCTACGATTTTCGCCAGTTGCTGATCGGCTCGGAAGGCACCCTCGGCATCGTCGTGGAGGCCACGCTGCGGCTGACCGACCCGCCGCCGCCGAGCAATGTGATGCTGCTGGCGCTGCCTTCGTTCGAAGTGCTGATGCAGGTGTTCGCCGCGTTCCGCAGCCGTCTGCAGCTGGAGGCGTTCGAATTCTTCACCGACCGCGCGCTGCAGCATGTGCTGGCGCACGGCGCGCAGGCGCCGTTCGACGCGGTCTATCCGTACTACGTGGTCACCGAGTACGCCAGCGGCGACGAGGCGCAGGAAGCCGCGGCGCTGGCCGCGTTCGAGGCCTGCATGGAGCCAGGCTGGGTGTTGGACGGGGTGATCAGCCAGAGCGATGCGCAGGCCGCGCAGTTGTGGCGCCTGCGCGAAGGCATCACCGAGGCAGTGGCGCGCTACACGCCGTACAAGAACGACGTGTCGGTGCGGATCTCGGCGATGCCGGCGTTCCTGGCGCAGACCCAGGCGCTGCTCGGCCAGGCCTACCCGCAGTTCGACGTGGTCTGGTTCGGCCATATCGGCGACGGCAACCTGCACATCAACGTGCTCAAGCCCGACGCCACCGCCGACGCCGACTTCATCGCCGCCTGCGAGCAGGTCACCAAGCTGCTGGCGCAGGTGCTGGCCGAGCATGGCGGCAGCATCTCCGCCGAACACGGCATCGGCCTGGTCAAGAAGCCGTATCTGGAGAGCACCCGCAGCGCCGAGGAGATCGCGCTGATGCGCGCGGTCAAGCGCGTGTTCGATCCGGCCGGGCTGCTCAATCCGGGCAAGCTGTTCGATCCTTGAGCCGCGCGCAGGCGGTGCAGGCGCGGGCGCCGCGGCGATGCTCGCGCTCGCGGCGGCGGCCGGCTAGGCTATGCCGAGGCGGCCACGGCCGCTTCTCCTTCCCGACCCCGCTGGAACCGATGCGATGAACCGAGTGACCGCGCGCTGCGCGCTGTTGTTGATCCTGACCGTTCCGGCGTTCGCGCAGGCATCCAGCTTCGCCGGCAGTTCCGCCGGCTCGGCCTCGGCCGGTTCGGCCGGCAGTTCGGCGTCCTCGGACAGCAGCTCCGGCAACGACAAGCTGGTGCTGCAGGCGCGCGACGACGCGGCTGGTTTCGTCGCCAGCGCCGGCCGCCTCCGCGGCGCGCAGTTGGAAGCGGCGCTGCGCTTACTGCGCGAGCGCAACCCGCAGGCGCAGCAGGCCAGCGACCTGCAGCTGGCGCAGGCCATCCTGGCGCTGTGACACCGCGCCGGCGGCGCCGGCTGGCATGGTTGGCGCTGCTGGGGCTGGCCTGCGCAATGCCGGCGCAGGCCTTGCAGTTGCAGGTCGATGCGAGCGGATTGAGCGCGCCCGAACGCGCGGCCAGCCAGGCGCTGCTCG
>NZ_CAPJ01000096.1 GCF_000331775.1 Xanthomonas translucens pv. translucens DSM 18974 | reverse complement strand
GACGCGCATGGCCACCTCCGTTGCCACGGTCTGAGTTGGCGGTCGTGCCGGCGCCGCTGCGGCGAAGACCTCTGCCATCCAACCGAGCATCCAGTGGCCCGCGCGTCAGCGCTCGGTGCGTTGCGGCGGAGACAGTGCGGCCGCCGCCGCGCCTTGTACGATCTTCACCTTGCACGATGCTCCGCGCGCAGGACAGGCGCCGCTGGCGTTGCCAGTCGCTGGGCAAGCGCGCGCGGTCGCCGCGGCGGTCGCTATCCGCGCCGGGTCAGGGAAAGGACGCAGCCGCGCGCCATCTGGTAACGTTCGCCACCGGCAGGTGCCGATGCGCATGTGCCACTTCCCCCTGTCGGGCGGTGGTGGCGGCGCCGGCCCCGGCCCACTGCCGCCGGGCAACCCCGCGCTGCGCTCGCCAATGCGCGTTGCTCCCGCTCGCGGTGCCGGCACGACCCCGCGGAAGGCGAGGGCGAAACGGCGGCAGTGGCGCGCATTCTTCCCGTCATGGATCAACGATGAACTTCATTTCCACCCGTCATGCCGCCCCCGCCGCCACGCTCAGCCAGGCCATCGCCGCCGGCCTGGCGCCTGACGGCGGGCTTTACGTTCCCGAGCGCATGCCGCCAGCGCGCGCACTGCGGGCCGGCGCCACTCTGGCTGCGACCGCAGCGGAGCTGTTGGCGCCGTTCTTCGACGGCGACGCGCTGGCCGCCGAGTTGCCGGCGATCTGCGCCGAGGCCTTCGACTTCGACGCGCCGCTGCAGCCGCTGGCCACGCCCGGCGACCACGCGCTGGAGCTGTTCCATGGGCCGACCGCCGCGTTCAAGGATTTCGGCGCGCGCTTCCTCGCCGCTTGCCTGATGCGGCTGCGCCGCGATGCCGCCACGCCGCTGACCATCCTGGTCGCCACCTCCGGCGATACCGGTGCGGCGGTGGCGGCGGCCTTCCATCGCCAGCCCGGCCTGCGCGTGGTGGTGCTGTATCCGGACGGGCGCGTGTCGCCGCGTCAGGCGCATCAGCTGGGCTGCTTCGGCGACAACATCCAGGCGCTGCGCGTGGCTGGCTCGTTCGACGACTGCCAGGCGCTGGTGAAGCAGGCTTTGCGCGATGTCGAACTACAGGCGCAGGCGCCGCTGAGTTCGGCCAACAGCATCAGCCTGGGCCGGCTGCTGCCGCAGATGAGCTATTACGCGCACAGCGCGCTGGTGCATTACGCGGCGCATGCGCAGGCGCTGAACCTGGTGGTGCCGACCGGCAACCTCGGCAATGCGCTGGCGGCGATCCTGGCACGCGGGCTGGGCGTGCCGCTGGGCCGCATCGTGCTGGCGACCAACGCCAACCACGTGCTGCCGGATTATTTCGCCGGCGCCGACTACGCGCCGCGGCCCAGCGTCGCCACCGTGGCCAATGCCATGGACGTCGGCGCGCCGAGCAATTTCGAGCGCCTGCGCTGGCTATACCGCGGCGACGATGCCGCGCTGCGTGCGCAGTTCCAGTCCTATTCGGTGGACGATGCGCAGATCCGCCAGCTGATCAGCGAGCGCTTCCGCCGTTACGGCGAGGTGCATTGCCCGCATACCGCCACCGCATTGCATGTGCTGCAGCAGATCCGCGCCGAGGGCGCCGAGGCCGATGCGGGCGATTGGGCGGTGGCGGCGACCGCGCATCCGGCCAAGTTCGAGGCAGTGGTGGAGCCGCTGATCGGCCAGCCGGTGCCGGTGCCGCCTGCGTTGGCGGCTCTGCTGCAGCGGCCGGCGCAGGCCGAGCCGATCGCACCGGACTACGCGGCGTTGCGCGCACGTCTGCTGGCCGGCTGAGGCCGGCGGCTGCCATTGGACGGGGCAGCGGCGCTGCCGCCGCCCGGGATGCCGCGGTGCCGCCTGCGTTCGCCAGGCATGGCGGCGCGCACGCTCAGGCGTGCAGGCTTACGCCTGGTCCTGCGGTTGCATCCGCTGCCAGGCGGCCTGCACTACGCTGCGCACCTGCAGCCAGTCCAGGCGCGAGCGCGGGTGATCGCGCAGGAACACGTCGCGCAGCAGCGGCACCACATCCTCGAAGCGCTGGCCGTGGTACTTCAGGTAGGCGTCGTAGGCGAGCTTCAGCGCCGGCTCGTAGTCGGTGAAGGCATGGCCGGGCTGATGGAACGGAGCCTGGGTGAAATGCGCCTTCCAGTAGTCCAGTTCCCTTTCGCGATCCAGCATCACGCAGGCGCGCGTGTCGTGCAGGATATCGATGGCGACGAGCATGGTTGCACTCCCGTATGGTTCCCCCCACCGGCACCGCGGCGGCGCCGCAGGTGTGTTGCGGCTGCAAGTCTATGCCTGGACGCGGGGCAGGGTGCGGCCGCGGCCTGAAGCATTCATCGAATACGCCGGCGGGCGTCGCCGGCGCGTCGGCCCGTCGCCGCCTCGGCAGCGCGGTTGTCCACAGCGCATGTGGAGCGTTGCCCTGGAAACGTGTGGATAAGTCGCTGCGGGCGCTGTGGTGCAAGGCCTAGCTAGGGGCTGGCGAAAAAATCGCCTGCGTGCATCGGCTCACTCTTCGACGGACGCCAGCCGGTGCAAGGCGGCGAAGTCGCGGATCTCGACCACGTGCAGCTGCGGCAGCGCGATCAGGCCTTGCTGGCGCAGCTTGGTGAAGCTGCGGCTGACCGTTTCCATGGTCAGGCCGAGATGGTCGGCGATGTCGCCGCGGCCCATCATCAAGGTCACCGTGTTGCCGGGATCGCCTCGGCTGGCGGTGCGCGCCGCCAGCTTGAGCAGGAAGTCGGCGAGCTTTTCCATCGGCTGCAGGCGTGCCAGCGACAGTGCCGCATCCTGTGCCGCGTCCAGCTCCAGGCAGGCGCGCTGCAACAGCTTGCGCTCCAGCTGCGGGTATTGCGTGCGCAGCAGCCGCATCTGCACCACCGAAACCCGGCACACGCGGCTGTCGGCGATCGCTTCGAGGTCGTTGCGGTATTTCGCCGATTCGCTCAGGCCCACGTAGTCGCCCGGCAGCACGAAGCCGACCACCTGGCGGCGGCCGTCGGCCAGGGTGCGGACCAGGCGCAGTGCGCCGGAGGTGACGGTATAGACCGACTGCCGCGCCTCGCCGCTGCGGACCAGGGTGGCACCGGCCGCGTAAGCCAGCGAGGTCGTCACCCGCTCCAGCGCCTGCACCTCGTCGCAGGCCAGCGCCGAACAGATCGCCAGATGGCGCACGGCGCAATGCAGGCACTCGTGCGCGTTCGGATCGCGGGCCGCGGCCGTTTCGACATAGGGCATGGCGAAGCCGGGGACGGTCCGGTGCATGCGCTTGACGGGCGGAGTTGGCACCCCCGGATGATACGCCGATACGATCGCCGGCATCCCAGTACGGCTAGAATTGGCGTCTGTTTGCCCTTAAGACGCAGGAGTTTTGCACGTGATCAAGCCCCGTACGCCGCCCGGCATCATGGAATTGCTGCCGCGCGAGCAGATCGCGTTCCAGCGCATGCTGGACGTCATCCGCCGCAATTACGAGCGGTTCGGGTTCCTGCCGGTGGAGACGCCGGTGTTCGAACTGTCCGACGTGCTGCTGACCAAGTCCGGCGGGGAGACCGAGCGCCAGGTGTATTTCGTGCAATCCACCGGCGCGCTGGCCAATGCCGAGGCCAGCGGCGAGGGTGGCTTGCCGGAGCTGGCCTTGCGCTTCGACCTGACCGTGCCGCTGGCGCGTTACGTGGCCGAACACGAGCATGAACTGAGCTTCCCGTTCCGCCGCTATCAGATGCAGCGCGTGTACCGCGGCGAGCGTGCCCAGCGTGGCCGTTTCCGCGAGTTCTACCAGTGCGACATCGACGTGATCGGCAAAGACGCGTTGAGCATCCGCTACGACGCCGAAGTGCTGGCGGTGATCCACGCGGTGTTCGCCGAACTGCGCATCGGCGCGTTCGCGGTGCAGTTGAACAACCGCAAGCTGATGCGCGGTTTCTTCGAGAGTCTGGGCGTTGCCGAGGGCGAGCGCCAGCTGGCGGTGCTGCGCGAGGTCGACAAGCTCGACAAGCGCGGCGCCGACTACGTGCGCGAGACGCTGGCCGGGGAGGGTTTCGACATCCCGGCCGAGCAGGTCGAGCGGATCCTGGCCTTCGTCGCGGTGCGCTCCAGCGGCCATGACGACGCGCTGGCGCGGCTGGATGCGCTGGCCGCGGCGGCCGAGGCCAGCGCCACGCTGCGCGAGGGCGTGGCCGAGCTGCGCGAAGTGCTGGCCCTGGTCAAGGCGCTGGGCGTGCCGGAAACCGCCTACTGCCTGAACTTCTCCATCGCCCGCGGCCTGGACTACTACACCGGCACCGTCTACGAGACCCTGCTGACCGACTACCCGCAGATCGGCTCGATCTGCTCGGGCGGACGCTACGAGGACCTGGCCAGCCACTACAGCAAATCTAGGCTGCCGGGCGTGGGCATTTCCATCGGCCTGACCCGCTTGTTCTGGCAGCTGCGCGAGGCCGGGTTGATCGACGGCATCGCCTCCAGCAGCGTGCAGGCGATGGTGGCGCTGATGGACGAGGCCAAGCTGGACGACGCGCTGGACATCGCCCGGCGCCTGCGCGTCGGCGGCATCAACACCGAAGTGCAGATGGAGCCGAAGAAGGTCGGCAAGCAGTTCCAGTACGCCGCGCGCGCCGGCATCCGCTTCGTGGTGCTGGCCGGCGACGACGAGCTGGCGCGCGGCGTGGTCGCGGTCAAGGACCTGGTACGCGAGCAGCAGTTCGAGGTCGCCCGCGATGAGCTGGCCAGCACCCTGCTGGTCGAGCTGGAGCAGGCCAAGGTCATGCCCTGAGCGGGCTTGCCGGGCCTGGCGTGGCGCAACCTGGATGGTCGCGCCGCGTGTCCCGTATGGGAGCGACTTCAGTCGCGACGCAGATGACCAGAGCCTGCCGCTATTGAAGCCGCTCGCGCAACGATGAGCGCAATGCGCGTTCGCCGCCTGCAATCAGGCGACCGGAGCGGTGCCGGCGCCCTTGAACCTATGCGATGGGTGTGAGTGCCTGTCGCGGCTGAAGCCGCCCCTACAGGGGGCGGCGTGCGCTTTTGTAGGAGGCTTCAGCCGCGACAGAAGGCATGGCGGCCCCGTGCCCATCAGCGATCGAACACCTCCACGCAACGCCCGCCCGCCGCGGCTTGACCCGGCCTGTCCAGTCGCGCTAATGTACTAACACGCTATTACATTGTCGCAATGAAACAACGACCTTCCACGCAACCCGATCGCGACAGTGACCCCTCGTTCAAGGCGCTGTCGCGCGCTCTGGCCCACCTGAGCAAGCCGCAGGAGGTTGCCGCGTTCCTGCAGGACCTGTGCACGCCGGCCGAGCTGGAGGCGATGTCCGACCGCTGGCGGGTGGTGCCGCTGCTGCTCAAGGGCGTGCCGTACCGCGAAATCCACGAGCTGACCCAGGTCAGCGTCACCACCATCGGCCGCGTCGCGCGGACCATGGAATACGGCGCCGGCGGCTATGCCACGGCGCTGCGCCGGCAAGCGGCGCGCCCCTCCGATTCCCATTGAGATGTCCTGATGAGTGCTTCCCTGGCAGCGCCGGCGCGTGACCGGCTGCGTATCGCGATCCAGAAGAGCGGCCGCCTGGCCGAGCCGGCGCGGGCGGTGCTGGCCGCCTGCGGGCTGAGCTGGCGCGAGAGCCGCGACAAGTTGTTCTGCTACGGCGAATCGCTGCCGGTGGACCTGTTGCTGGTGCGCGACGACGACATCCCCGGGCTGATCGCCGACGGCGTCTGCGACTTCGGTATCGTCGGCCGCAACGAGTTGGAAGAGCAGGCCGGCGAGCGCCGCCGCAATGGCCTGCCCGAGGCCTACCGCGCGCTGCGCGGGCTGAACTTCGGCCAGTGCCGGCTGATGCTGGCGGTGCCCGAGAACTGGGAATGGACCGGCGCGGAACAATTGCAGGGCAAGCGCATCGCCACCAGCTATCCGGCGGTGCTGGCGGACTGGCTGCAGGCGCGCGGCCTCGACGCGCAGGTGGTGGAGCTGTCCGGTTCGGTGGAGATCGCGCCGCGCCTGGGCACCGCCGACCTGATCTGCGATCTGGTCTCCAGCGGCGCCACCCTGGCCGCCAACCAGCTCAAGCCGGTGGAGACGCTGCTGGAAAGCGAGGCGGTGCTGGCCGGGCCGGTGCGCGAGCCGGGCGACGCCCGTGCCGGGCTGGCGGCGATGCTGCTGCGCCGGCTCGACGGCGTGCTCAAGCTGCGCGACAGCAAGCTGCTGATGTTCCGCGCCACGCGCGACCACGTCGCCGAACTGACCCGGCTGCTGCCCGACGCCGATCCGCTGGTGCAACTGCCCGGCGACGGCGACGGCCCGTTGCAGCTGCAGACCATGTGCCATGGCGCGATCACCTGGCAGCGCATGGAGGAACTGGAGCGTGCCGGTGCGCAGGGATTGATGGTGTTGACCGTGGAGCGCTCGCTGGCATGAACCGACTGGACTGGAATTCGCTCGACGCGCAGGCGCGCACGCAGGCCCTGACCCGGCCGGCGCAGACCGTTGCCGCGCAGACCCGCGCCGCGGTGGCGCAGCTGCTGGACGACGTACGCAGCCGCGGCGATGCGGCATTGCGCGAGATCACCGCGCGTTTCGATGGCGTGGTGCTGCAGCGTTTCGAAGTCGGCGCCGACGAGTTCGCCGCCGCCGAAGCGGCGGTGCCGACGGTGCTGCGCGAGGCGATGGCGCAGGCCGCGGCGCGGATCGAGACTTTTCACCGCGCCGGCATGACCCAACCCTATGCGGTGGAAACCGCGCCGGGCGTGGTCTGCGAGCGGGTGGTCCGGCCGATCGGCCGGGTCGGCCTGTACGTGCCGGCCGGCAGCGCGCCGCTGCCGTCCACCGCGCTGATGCTGTGCGTGCCGGCGGCGCTGGCCGGCTGCCGGGAGGTGGTGCTGTGCACGCCGCCGCGCGCCGACGGCTCGGCCGATCCGGCGGTGCTGGTCGCCGCCAAGCTGACCGGCGTGGATCGCGTGTTCAAGCTCGGCGGCGCGCAGGCGATTGCGGCGATGGGCTTCGGCACTGCCTCGGTGCCGTCCTGCGACAAGCTGTTCGGTCCGGGCAACGGCTACGTCACCGAGGCCAAGCAGCAGCTGGCGCAGGCCGGCGTGGCGGCGATCGACATGCCGGCCGGGCCGTCCGAGGTGCTGGTGATCGCCGACGTCGGCGCCGATGCCGCGTTCGTCGCCGCTGACCTGCTGTCGCAGGCCGAGCATGGCCCGGATTCGCAGGTGCTGCTGCTGTCCGACAGCGCCGAGCTGATCGAGGCGGTCGAGGACGAGATCGAGCGCCAGCTGGCGACGCTGCCGCGTGCGTCGATCGCGCGCCAGGCGCTGGCCGCGTCGCGGCTGATCCAGGTCGGCACGCTCGAGGACGCGTTCGCGATCAGCAACCGTTACGCGCCCGAGCACCTGATCCTGGCGCTGCGCGAGCCGCGCGCCTGGCTGGAGCGGGTCGAGGCGGCCGGCTCGGTGTTCCTCGGCGACTACACCCCGGAAGCGCTGGGCGACTATTGCAGCGGCACCAATCACGTGCTGCCGACCAACGGTGCGGCGCGCGCCTACAGCGGGGTCAGCGTCGCCAGTTTCCAGAACTTCGTCAGCGTGCAGAGCGCCAGCCGCGCCGGCATCGTCGCGATCGGCGCCTGCGCGGTGACCATGGCACGTGCCGAGGGCCTGGACGCGCATGCCAATGCGGTGGCGCTGCGGATGGAGAAGGCGGCATGAGCGCGGCGGACGCGACGCAGAGACCGGGCTCGATGCTGGCGCTGGTCCGTCACGACCTGCGCGACTTCGCCGGCTATTCCTCGGCGCGCAGCAGCGCGCTGCGCGGCGAGATCTGGCTCAACGCCAACGAATCGGCCTGGGCCAATCCCGCCGACCGCGACGCCGGCAATCGCCGCTATCCGGATCCGCAGCCGCCGGCGTTGCGTGCGGCGCTGGCGTCGCTGTACGCCTGCGCGCCGGAGCAGGTGCTGCTCGGCCGCGGCAGCGACGAGGCCATCGACCTGCTGCTGCGCGCGCTGTGCGAGCCGGGCCGCGACGCGATCGTGATCACCCCGCCGGTGTTCGGCATGTATGCGGTGTGCGCGCGGCTGCAAAATGCGCGCATCGTCGAAGTGCCGTTGCGCGAAGACGCGGCTGGGCTGGTCACCGACATCGATGCGGTGGTGGAGGCAGCGCTGAGCCAGATGGCCAAGCTGGTGTTCCTGTGTTCGCCGGGCAATCCCAGCGGGGCGGCGATCCCGCTGGCCGAGATCGAACGTGCCGCCGAGCGCCTGCATGGGCGCGCCTTGCTGGTGGTCGACGAGGCCTATGGCGAATTCTCCGACATGCCCTCGGCGAGCACGCTGCTGGCGCGCCACGCCAACCTGGCGGTGCTGCGCACGCTGTCCAAGGCGCATGCGCTGGCCGCAGCGCGGATCGGCTGCGTGATCGCCGATCCGGCGCTGATCGCGGTGCTGCGCCGCTGCCAGGCGCCGTATCCGATTCCGGCGCCGTGCACGCAACTGGCGCTGGCCGC
>NZ_CAPJ01000097.1 GCF_000331775.1 Xanthomonas translucens pv. translucens DSM 18974 | reverse complement strand
CGCGCGGCTGTGAGCCAGGCGTACACGTCGCCGGCGCCGCACTCCGATACCCGCGCCGCGCCGCGCGAGGCACGCGCCTTCGCGCCGGCCTCGGTGGCCAACGTGGCGGTGGGCTTCGACTTGCTCGGCTACGCGGTGGAAGGCGTCGGCGACACGGTGACGGTGCGTCGCATCGACGCGCCGCAGGTGCGCATCGCCGCGATCCGCGGCACCACCGTGGCGCTGCCGCTGGAGGCCGCACGCAACACCGCCGGCGCGGCGCTGATCGCCTTGCGCGAGGCGCTGGCGCTGCCGTTCGGTTTCGAACTCGAGATCGACAAGGGCATCCCGCTCAGTTCCGGCATGGGCGGGTCGGCGGCCTCGTGCGTGGCCGCGCTGGTGGCGGCCAATGCGCTGCTGGACGCGCCGTTGTCGCGCCAGCAGCTGTATCTGTATTCGCTGGAGGGCGAGGCGGTGGCAAGTGGTAGCCGCCATGGCGACAACCTTGGCCCGATGCTCCTGGGCGGGCTGGTGCTGTCCACGCTGCAGCGGATGGTGCCGCTGCCGGTACCGGCGGCCTGGCACAGCCTGCTGGTGCATCCGGATGCGGTACTGGAGACGCGCCGCGCGCGCGAGGCGCTGGCCGGCGACTACCGGCTCGGCGAGTTCGTGGCGCAGAGTTCCAATCTGGCGCTGGTGCTGGCGGGCTGCCATGCCGGCGACGAGGCGCTGGTGCGCGCTGGGCTGCGCGACGTGCTGATCGAGCCGCGGCGTGCGCCGTTGATCGCCGGCTTCGATGCGGCCAAGCACGCCGCGCTGGACGCCGGCGCGATGGGCGCGAGCATTTCCGGCGCCGGTCCCAGCATCTTCGCGTGGTTCCCGACGCGCGCAGCGGCGGAAGCGGCCGCACCGACGGTGCAGGCGGCGTTCGCGGCGGCCGGTTTCGCCAGCCAGCACTGGGTGTCTTCGCTGAATTGCCAGGGCGCCAGGTTGCTGTAGCTTGCGTGCGCGCCGGCGTTCCGCTGCGCCGCTGCGGGGGCGCTCCGCGGCAACGCCCTCCCATGCCTTCCCGAGTGGGTGCCGCCGCCAGCGCTCCCGGGGCGGCATCGTTCCTGGATGGCCGTCATAGATGCGGCCAATCGGCCAGCGCGGCAAGCGCTGCGCTGTCTACGGGAATCTTCGCTTGCGCGGTGGGTTGTTCGCTTCTTGCGCTCGACGCCGGCTGCGGTGGCGACCGATGATCGGTCCCAAGGGGGGGTGTTTCATTTCGAAAGTAAACGCCGCGATTGATCTCCACCACGCGGCGTCTGATTAACGCCCTTTATGGATATACAGCCCATGCGTTCCACTATTCTCGCTACATCGCTGATGGTCGTTGCGCTTGCATCTGCATCGGCCGCTCCTGCTTGTTTTGCCGCAGATGCGACGTCCAGCGCGCCGGCCGACGCCGCGTCCCAGGCGGATTTCCAGCAATGGCTGGCGACGTTCCGCAGCGATGCCAGTACCCAGGGCATTGACCAAAGCACGCTCGATCTCGCCTTCCGCGGCGTCACGCCGGATCCTTCGGTGCACCAGTTGGATATGGCGCAACCGGAATTCACCACACCCATCTGGGAGTATCTGGCCAAGCGCGTGAGCGCGGAGAATATCCAGCAGGGCCAGCAACTGCTGCGCAGCGAACCGGTGCTGCCCGAGGTGGAGCGCGCCTATGGCGTCGATGCCGGGATCGTGGCGGCCATTTGGTGCGTGGAGAGTGGCTACGGGAAGGACATCGGCAGCCGCGATGTGATTCGTTCGCTGGCCACGCTCGCCTACAGCGGGCGGCGCATGCACTACGGCGCCACGCAATTGATGGCCGCGCTCCATATCCTGCAAAACAAGGACGCCGCACGCACCCAGCTGATTGGTTCGTGGGCCGGCGCCATGGGACAGACCCAATTCATTCCAAGCACCTATCTGGACTATGCGGTCGATTTCGATCACGACCATCTGCGCGACGTTTGGACGTCCCGCGCCGATGCGCTGGCGTCCACGGCCTCCTATTTGCAGCGCAGCGGCTGGAACGCGCGCACGCCCTGGGGCCAGGAAGTGCAGCTACCGGCAAGTTTCGATTACACCCAGGCGGACCTTTCGACCGAGAAGTCGGTTGCCGAATGGCAACGCCTCGGAGTGATGGGCGCCACGCTCGCCATTCCCGACGCGCTCGCCCAGGAGCAAGCCGCCATCGTGTTGCCTGCCGGT
Source organism: Xanthomonas translucens pv. translucens DSM 18974 (assembly GCF_000331775.1). The sequence goes on along the minus strand of NZ_CAPJ01000097.1, from coordinate 2,266 downwards.
TATCGCGGTCCGGCCTTTCTGGTTCTGCGCAATTTCCGCAGCATCCTGCGCTACAACAACTCCATAGCCTACGCGCTGGCGATCGGCTTGCTGGCCGACGGCTATGCGGGCGCTGGCAGCGTGGCCCACGCATGGCCGACCGATGATCCGCCATTGAGCAGCGTCGCGCAGATCACCGAGTTGCAGCAGCGGCTGACCGCTAAGGGCTACTCGCCCGGCACCGCCGACGGCGTGCTGGGGTCGATGACACGTGCCGCCATCCGCGCCTACCAGCAGGATCTGCATCTGCCAGCAGACGGATACGCCAGCATCTCGCTGCTGCAGCGCCTGCGCCAATAAGCATGGCTGCCGCAGTGCAGCAGGCGCTGTTGCGGCATCCACCCACGCCATCCCTTTCATCGCTGCGCGCTTCGGTCGCAGGTTCGTTGCAGCTGTTTTTTCAACCAAGGAAATGCGCATGTTTCGATTGAACGGGTTACCTGTGTTGCTACGCACGCTGGCGGCAACCGGCGCCTTGCTGACAACGGCCTCGGCCTCGGCCGCCTGCGCCGACATGCTCGCGCTGTCGCTGCCGTCCACCACGATCAGCAGCGCTACCGATGTGCCCGCCGGCAGCTTCACTGCGCCGGACGGCACCGTGCTCGACGCACTGCCGGCGTTCTGTCGCGTCGTCGGCGTGTCGCGGCCGGCCAGCGATTCGGAAATCGGGTTCGAGGTGTGGATTCCATCCTCGGGCTGGAACCAGAAATACCTGCAGGTCGGCACCGTCGTTTTTGCCGGCAACCTGCAATACAGGTCGCTGGGTTTCGCCTTGCGCCGCGGCTATGCGACCGCCACCACCGATAGCGGCCACCGGGCGTCGATCGGCGATGCCAGCTTTGCGCTCGGCCACCCGCAGAAGATCGTCGACTGGGGCTATCAGGCGCTGGCCACGACGATCTCCAACGGCAAGGCGTTGGTCTCCGCCTACACGCACCGCGCGCCGCGCTATTCCTACTTTTTCGGCGCCTCCAATGGTGGCCGCGATGCGTTGATCGCGGCGCAGCGCTTTCCGGGCGCCTTCGATGGCATCATCGCCGATGCGCCGTCCAGCGCCTGGGTCCACAACGCGTTTTCCTGGCTGTGGTCGGAGGACGCCGAGTTCGGCAGTCCGGCGGCGACCATCGCGGCGGCCAAGCTTCCGGCCATCCAGGCCGCCGCGCTCGCCCAATGCGATGCGAAGGACCACACCGCCGACGGCGTGGTCAACGACCCGCGCCGCTGCCGCTTCGATCCGCGCGTGCTGTTGTGCAGCGGTGCCGAGAGCGACGCTTGTCTCACTGCGGCGCAGCTGCAGGCGCTCGCCGCCATCCTCGCCGGCCCGGTCAACCCGCGCACCGGCGAGCGCATCTACTATGGTTTCGAGCCGTTCGCGGTCGCCACGCCGGGGACATGGGACCAGTGGATCACCGGCAACGCTGCCGTTCCCGGCGGCGGCCATGCGGTGCTCGCCAACCAGTTCTTCGCCAACATGGTGTTCGATACCGGCAGCAGTGCGTTCGACCATACCCAGGTGAACTTCGATAGCGATGTCGCTCGCGCCGAACGCAAGCCGGTCGCCGGCCAGCCGCTGGCCAGCGTCATCGACGCCACCTCCGCGGATCTGAGCGGATTTCGCGCGCGCAACGGCAAGATGCTCCTGTATATCGGCTGGGAAGATCCGGTGGTTCCGCCGCGGGGCGCGATCACCTATTACGAATCGGTCGTGGCCAGGCAAGCGTTGGATAATCCGCAGAGCAACAGCGCCGGGGATGCGCTTGCGCAGACCCAGCAGTTCTTCCGCCTGTTCATGGTGCCCGGCATGGGCCACTTCACCGGCGGACCCGGCACGTCGGCTTTCGGCGCGCTGTACGGGCCGCCCGCATTGGCCATCGATCGCCAGCACGACGTGTTGTCGGCGATGGAGGCGTGGGTCGAGCAAGGCATCGCGCCGGAGCGCATCGTCGCGGCAAAATATGCCAATGATGACCCGGCTAAGGGCGTGGTCCGCACCCGCCCGCTCTGCCACTATCCGCAATCGGCGCTATGGATCGGCCAGGGCAGCGCCGACGATGCGCAGAACTTCATCTGTGTGGACAGTCCGCGCGGTGCCTACCTCGACGGTGCGGCGCCTGCGCGCGCGCCATTGCCAGGCGCGGCGCAAGCTCGATAAGTCGGGCGCTCGCAGGCGTGGGCTTGCGGCCGTTCGCCCGGCACAACAGGCGATAGGCGGCGCCGCGCGACGGCG
>NZ_CAPJ01000098.1 GCF_000331775.1 Xanthomonas translucens pv. translucens DSM 18974 | reverse complement strand
GCGACGGCCGGCGCCACCCTTGGCGCCGGCCGTGCTGTCCATCCCCCGATGGCTGCTTTCCTTTCTGCACGACACCAGGTGACTCAATGTCCAGCGTATCCCTAGACCGCGCCCATGGCGCAGGCGAAAATACACGTCTCATCATCCTCATCAGTTGCGTCGCCACCATCGGCGGCTTCCTGTTCGGCTTCGACAGCGGCGTGATCAACGGCACCGTCGACGGCCTCAAGCAGACCTTCCATTCCAGCGCCGCCGGCACCGGCTTCGAGGTCGCCTCGATGCTGCTGGGCTGCGCGTTCGGCGCGTTCTTCGCCGGCTGGCTGGCCGACCGCCTCGGTCGCCGTGCGGTGCTGATCATCTCCGCGGTGCTGTTCCTGCTGTCGGCGCTCGGCGCCGGCGCCTCGCACAGTTCGATGTTCTTCGTTTTCGCCCGGGTCATGGGCGGCTTCGCGGTCGGCGCGGCCAGCGTGATGTCGCCGGCCTACATCGCCGAGGTCGCGCCGGCGCGCTACCGCGGGCGCCTGGCCACGGTGCAGCAGATCGCGATCATCAGCGGCCTGTTCACCGCCTTCCTGAGCAACTACGTGCTGGTCAAGCTGGCCAGCGCCTCGACCGAGCCGCTGTGGCTGGGCCAGGCCGCGTGGCGCTGGATGTTCTGGATGCAGGCGTTCCCGTCCTTGCTGTTCCTGCTGCTGTTGCTGGCGATCCCGGAAAGCCCGCGCTATCTGGTGGTCAAGGGCCGCCGCGAGGATGCGCTCGCGGTGCTGACCCGGCTCTACGGCCTGCGCGAGGCGAACGCCAAGCTGACCGAGATCTCCGCTTCGCTGGCCGCCGACCAGCACAAGCCGAAGCTGTCGGACCTGGTCAGCAAGGTCACCGGCAAGGTGCGTCCGATCGTGTGGATCGGCATCGGCCTGGCCACGTTCCAGCAACTGGTCGGCATCAACGTGGTGTTCTACTACGGCGCAGTGTTGTGGCAGGCGGTGGGCTTCTCCGAAAGCGATTCGCTGCTGATCAACGTGCTGTCCGGCGCGCTGAGCATCGGCGCCTGCCTGATCACGGTGCTGCTGATCGACAGGATCGGGCGCAAACCGCTGCTGTGGATCGGTTCGGCCGGCATGGCGGTGTCGCTGGCGCTGGTCACCCTGGCCTTCGCCAGCGCCTCGCTGGACGCGGCGGGCAAGCTGGCGATGTCGCCGGGCATGGGCCGGCTGGCGCTGGTCGCGGCCAACGTCTACGTGATCTTCTTCAACATGTCCTGGGGTCCGGTGATGTGGGTGATGCTGGGCGAGATGTTCCCCAACCAGATCCGCGGCTCCGGCCTGGCGGTGGCGGGCGCGGCGCAGTGGACTTCGAACTTCGCCATCACCGTGTCGTTCCCGATCCTGCTCGGCAGCATCGGCCTGGCCGGTGCGTACGGCATCTACACCGTGGCCGCGTTCGTCTCGGTGTTCTTCGTGCTCAAGTACGTGTACGAGACCAAGGGCCGCGAGCTGGAGCAGATGCAGGGCTAAGCGCTCGCTGTTGCCGGCGCGGCCCATGCGGTCGCGCCGGCGGACGTTGTACCGCGTCCGGCGCGATCGCCGGCAGTCCGGCATCGCCTGCGGTTACATGGTGGCGCCATCGTCCCTTTCATGGCCGCGTCCGAAAGATCGACCACGCTGACCGGCAGCAGCGCACACGTCGCCTGCTGTCCTGTGCCGTCAAGTCCCCACCCATCTGCCAGCTGACTGCCGGTCGCCATGGGATGGCGGTCGCACTGCGTCCGCGATATGTTACTTAGTAACATTATTGGCTTGGAGCGTTGCAGTGTCTGGTTGCGTCTTTCGGTTCGGTTCCGGCTGCGTCCGCGATTTCCGCTGCGCGTCATGGCGAGACCACGCATGAACCGGCGCGAATGGCTGGGGATGGCCGGCACGGCACTGCTGCTGGCGCCGGCCTGGGCGCGCGCCGGGTCGGCGCCGCGCCTGACCGGCGGTAGCCTGGAAACCGATGACGGGCGCCTGCGGTTGCGGCTGCAGCTCGATGCGACGGTGGACTACCGGGTGTTCGCGCTGTCCGATCCGGAGCGGCTGGTGATCGATCTGCCGGGGATCGCCGCGCCGGCGCCGCCGATCCTGCTGCCGGCGCCCGATGCGGTGGTCGCCGCGATCCGCAGCGGGGCGCAGGCCGATGGCCTGCGCATCGTGCTGGACCTGCGCCGGCCGGTCACCGCCAGCGCGCACTGGGACGCCGATGCGGGGGTGTCGCCACGGTTGTTGCTCGACCTCGGACCGGTCGACGCCGCAGTTGCCGCGCCCGTTGCCGCACTCGTCGTGCCGCCGCGCACGTCGATCGCGACGCCGTCGCGGCCGCGCGTGGTCGCCATCGACGCCGGCCATGGCGGCAAGGACCCGGGCGCGGTGAGCGCCGACGCCCTCTACGAGAAGCACGTGGCGATGGGCGTGGCCGGGCGGCTGCACCAGGCGCTGCAGGCCGACCCGCGCTACCGGCCGACGCTGATCCGCAGCGACGACCGCTTCGTGCCGCTGCACGAGCGGGTGGTGATCGCGCACCAGCGCAAGGCCGATTTGTTCGTGTCGATCCATGCCGACGCCGCGCCGAACCGCAGCGCGCAGGGCGCCTCGGTGTACGCGCTGTCGGAGAACGGCGCCAGCTCGGCGCTGGCGCGCTGGATCGCCGACAGCGAGAACAGCGCCGACCAGTACGGCAACGTCGCCGAGCGCTACCTGCGGCAGAAGGACCCGGTGCTGTCCAAGGTGCTGGTGGATCTGTCGATGAGCGGCACCATCGCCACCAGCCTGCAGTTCGGCAAGAGCATGCTCGGACGCCTGCAGCAGATCACCCGGCTGCACCAGGGCGAGGTCGGCCAGGCCGGCTTCGCGGTGCTCAAATCGCCGGACATTCCGTCGTTGCTGGTCGAGACCGGCTTCATGAGCAACGCCGACGATTGCCGCCGGCTGGTCAGCGACCGCCACCAGGAAGAACTGGCGCAGTCGCTGCAACTGGGCATCGACGATTACTTCCAGGCGTTCCCGGTACATGCCTGAGCCGCTGCGTTCCCCGCCACTGATGCTTGCCCATCCAATGCACCTGCCCATGCAATCGCCGCTGCCCGACGTGGCGAGCAGCGAACCGTCCACGATCGCCGCGCCGCTGCAATGGGTCGGCATGGACGGCATCGCCTTGCCGATCCGCCTGTGCGATGCGGCCGCCAGTGACCCCCTGCCGGCGCAGGCGGCGCTGCACGTCGATCTGCCGGCGGTGCAGGTCAAGGGCATCCACATGTCGCGGCTGTACCGGCTGCTGGACGACTACGCGCAGCAGCCGCTGTCGCCGTCGCTCTTGGCGCAGCTGCTGCGCGCGATGGTGCACAGCCATGCCGATTGCGCCTCCAGCGCGGCGCGGATATCGCTGCGCCTGTCGCTGCTGCGGCGCAGCCCGGCGTTGCGCAGCGAGGGGCTGGCAGGCTGGAAGGCGTATCCGCTGCGGATCGACGCGGTGCTGCGCGGCGCCAGTGTGCGCGTGGAGGTCGCTGTGGACGTGCTCTATTCCTCGACCTGTCCGTGCTCGGCGGCGCTGGCGCGGCAATTGCTCAGCGCGGCGTTCCTGCAGCAGCATGCCGCGCAGCCCTCGCTGCAGCGCGAGGACGTGGCTGCGTGGCTGCTGCAGCATGGCAGCCATGCTACCGCGCACAGCCAGCGCAGCATCGCCACGCTGCAGGTGGCGGTGTCGCCGCGCGCGTTGCGCTTCGACCTGAGCGCGTTGATCGACCTGGCCGAGCAGGCCCTGGTCACGCCGGTGCAGGCCGCGGTGCGGCGCGCCGACGAACAGGCCTTCGCCCGCCTCAATGGCGCCAATCTGATGTACGTGGAAGATGCGGCGCGGCGCCTGCAGCAGGCGCTGGGCGCGCGCTACCAGGACGTGCGGGTGCAGGTGCGGCACCTGGAGAGCCTGCACCCGCACGACGCAGTGGCCGAGGCTGGTGCTCCCGAAGGCGGATCCGGCGCTCCGGACCCGTTCGCGGCGGGCGAGGGCGCCCGATGATCCGCCGCAATCCGCGCGGCGACCTGCCGGTGGTCGACGAGAGCGCATTCGTCGATCCCACCGCCATCCTGTGCGGACGGGTGATCGTCGCCGCGCACGTGTTCATCGGCCCGTATGCCGTGATCCGCGCCGACGAGACCGACGCCGATGGCGGCATCGAGCCGATCCACATCGGCGCCTACGCCAATATCCAGGATGGGGTGGTGATCCATTCCAAGGCCGGCGCGGCGGTGCTGATCGGCGCACGCACCTCGATCGCGCACCGCGCCATCGTGCACGGGCCGTGCACGGTCGGCGAGCGCGTGTTCATCGGCTTCAACAGCGTGCTGTTCAACTGCGAGGTCGGCGACGGCTGCGTGGTCCGGCACAACGCCGTGGTCGATGGTTGCGATCTGCCGCCGGGGTTCTACGTGCCCTCGACCGAGCGCATCGGGCCGCGCACCGACCTGTCCAAGATCGCGCGGGTCAGCGTGGCGGCGACCGAATTCTCCGAAGAGGTCGTCGCGACCAACAACCGCCTGGTCGAAGGCTACCGGCGCCTGCGCAACCAGTGGTGAGCCGGCTGCGGCGCCGGCCGCCAACGCAAAAGCCCCGCACAGGCGGGGCTTTTGTGGTTTTCACTGCAGGCGAAGCGGCGATGGTGCTCCCTAGGGGGCTCGAACCCCTGTTTTAGCCTTGAGAGGGCCACGTCCTAACCATTAGACGAAGGGAGCAGGTTGGTCGCGTCGATTGCAGGGCGCTAGTATATGGGGCTAGCCGCCCAGCGGCAATCCCGCAACTCGATACGGAAGCGCCATCATCAATCCGCCAGTTCCATCGCCGTTCACTCTGCAGCTGATCCCGCGCGATCAGCACAACGTCTCGCGCAAGGACATCAGTCCCAATGCGTTGCGCGTGCTGTACCGGCTACGCGAAGCCGGCTTCGGCGCGTATCTGGTCGGCGGCGCAGTCCGCGACCTGCTGGTCGAGCTGCAGCCCAAGGACTTCGACGTCGCCACCGACGCCACTCCCGAGCAGGTCAAGCAGCTGTTCCGCAACTGCCGCCTGATCGGCCGCCGCTTCCGCCTGGCGCACGTGGTCTACGGCCGCGAGATCATCGAAGTGGCCACGTTCCGCGCCAACGTCGACGACGGCAGCGGCGACCGCGAGCTCGACAACGGCCGCCTGGTCCGCGACAACGTCTACGGCAGCATCGAGGACGACGCGGTGCGCCGCGACTTCACCTGCAACGCGCTGTACTACGCGATCGAGGATTTCTCGGTGCGCGACTACACCGGCGGCTTCGCCGACGTGCAGGCGCGGCTGATGCGCATGATCGGCGACCCCGAGCAGCGCTATCGCGAAGACCCGGTGCGCATGCTGCGCGCGGTGCGCCTGGCCGCCAAGCTGAATTTCGAGATCGAGCCAAGCACCGCCGAGCCGCTCCCGCGCCTGGCCGGGCTGTTGGCCGAAGCGGCGCCGGCGCGGCTGTTCGAGGAAGTGCTGAAGCTGTTCCTGTCCGGCGACGGCGTGGCCAGCTTCGAGGGCCTGGAGCGTTACGGCCTGCTCGCCGCGCTGTTCCCGGAGAGCGCCGCGGCGCTGCATTCCAACCGCAGCGGCGCGCTGCGGCGAATGCTGATCGAAGGCCTGCGCAACACCGATGCGCGGGTGGCCAACGACGAGCCGGTGTCGCCGGCGTTCCTGTTCGCGCTGCTGCTGTGGCCGGCCTATTGCCGCGCGCTGATGGCGCTGCAGAAGCAGGGCATGCAGCTGGAGGAGGCGCAGCGTCGCGCCGCCGACCGGGTGACCCTGCACCAGCTGAGCACGGTCGCGTTGCCGCGGCGTTTCTCGCTGCCGATGCAGGAAATCTGGCTACTGCAGTCGCGCTTCACCTCGCGGCAGAAGAAGCGGGTGGTGCGCACGCTGTCGCATCCGCGCTTCCGCGCCGCGTTCGATTTCCTGATCCTGCGCCAGTCGGCCTCGGCCGAGCACGAGGCCGACATCGCCTATTGGCGCGAACTGCAGCAGCAGCCCGGCTACGCGCCGCCGCCGCGCGGCTTCGACCCGGAGATCGACTACGTCGGCGACGAGGTGGCGATGGCCCCGGCCGACAGCGAGGAAACCCCCAAGCGCCGTCGGCGTCGGCGCCGCCGTCCGGATGCCGGCGCACCGGCCGAGTGAGCGCCGCGCTCGGTCACGCGCCGGTGCAGGCCTGCATCGGCCTGGGCGGCAACCTCGGCGATGCGGTCGCCACCTTGCGCGCGGCCATCGCCGCGCTGGACACGCTGCCGCACACACGCCTGCTGCGCGCCTCGCAGCTGTACCGCAGCCCGGCCTGGGGCAACCAGGCGCAGCCGGATTTCATCAATGCCGCCGCGCTGCTGAGCACCGGCTTGCCGGCGCCGGAACTGCTGCAGGCGCTGCTGGCGCTGGAAGCCCGCCACGGCCGCCAGCGCACCCCCGGCGAACGTTGGGGCCCGCGCACCCTGGATCTGGACCTGCTGCTGTACGCCGAGGCGGTGATCGACCTGCCCGCGCTGCAGGTGCCGCACCCGCACCTGCACCAGCGCGCTTTCGCCTTGCTGCCGCTGGCCGAGATCGCCGCCGAGGCGACCATTCCCGGCCATGGAACGGTGCGTGACGTCAGCGACCGCATCGAAACCGACGGGATCGTGGCAATCGGTAGATAATGTTCGGCTTATCACCGCACCGCATGAGCTTATGAGCAGCCACGCCGACAGCAAGCCCTGGACCGTTCCCGCCCTGGCCGAGGCCAAGCGCCGCCAGCAGAAGCTGGTGATGCTGACCGCCTACGACGCCGGTTTTGCGCGCGTGTTCGACGCCAACGGGGTGGACCTGATCCTGATCGGCGATTCGTTGGGCATGGTGGTGCAGGGCCACGACTCGACCCTGCCAGTGACCGTGGACGACATCGTCTACCACACCGCGGCGGTAGCGCGGGTGCTGCAGCGCGCGCTGCTGGTGGCCGACCTGCCGTTCCAGTCCGACGCCACCCCGGAGCGCGCGCTCGATGCGGCGACCCGGCTGCTGCAGGCCGGCGCGGAAATGGTCAAGCTGGAGGGCGCCGGGTACAAGCTGGAGGTGATCCGCTTCCTCAGCGAGCGCGACATCCCGGTGTGTTCGCACCTGGGCCTGACCCCGCAGTCCGTGCTGACCTTCGGCGGCTACAAGATCCAGGGCCGCGAGCAAGCCGCCGCGGCCAAACTGCTTGCCGATGCCAAGGCGGCGGCTGCGGCCGGCGCCGCGCTGCTGGTGCTCGAATGCGTGCCGTCGCCGCTGGCCGCGCGCATCACCGCCGAGATCGGGATTCCCACCATCGGCATCGGCGCCGGTCCCGACTGCGACGGCCAGGTGCTGGTGCTGCACGACGTCCTGGGCCTGGACAGCGGCCACCGGCGGCCGCGCTTCGTCAAGGATTTCCTGGCCGAAGGCGGCTCCATCGCCGGCGCGGTGCGCGCCTACGCCGACGCGGTGCGTGCCGGCACCTTCCCCGACGCCGAACACGCCTACGCCAAATGATCGACACCCTCACCGACCTGGCGCGGCTGCGCGCCACCGTTTCCGGCTGGAAGCGGCAGGGCCTGCGGGTGGCCTTCGTGCCGACCATGGGCAACCTGCATGCCGGGCATTTCTCGCTGGTGATGCTGGCCCGGCAATATGCCGACCGGGTGGTGTCCAGCGTGTTCGTCAATCCGACCCAGTTCGGCCCGAACGAGGACTTCACCCGCTATCCGCGCACGCCCGAATCCGACACCAGCGGCCTGGAAGGCGCCGGCTGCGACGTGTTGTGGCTGCCGACGGTGGAGAGCATGTACCCGCTGGGCGTGGAACTGGCGCTGCGCATGCACACGCCCGGGGTCAGCGAAGTGCTGGAAGGGGCCTGCCGTCCGGGGCATTTCGACGGCGTGTGCACCGTGGTCGCGCGCCTGTTTAACCAGGTGCAGCCCGACCTGGCCGCGTTCGGCAAGAAGGACTACCAGCAGCTGGCGGTGATCCGGCAGATGGTCGCCGACCTGGCGTTCCCGATCGAGATCCTGGGCGGGGGCATCGTGCGCGAGGCCGACGGTCTGGCGATGAGTTCGCGCAACCAGTACCTGTCGGCCGAAGAGCGGCCGCGCGCGGCGCAGATCCGCCAGACCCTGCTGGCGATGCGCGACGGCCATGGCGCCGGGCGTCCGCGCGCCGAGATCGAGGCGGCGGCCAGCGCGCAGCTGCAGGCCGCCGGCTTCGAGGTCGATTACACCGTGCTGCGCCTGCCCGACCTGAGCGAGCCGCAGGACCAGGAAGGCCCGCGGGTGGCGCTGATCGCCGCGCGGCTGGGCCGTACCCGCCTGATCGACAATCTGGAGTTCTGAGCGCGGCGGCTGATGGCGCTCGCTCCAAGCGGGATTCGCGGCCAGCCAACTGGGTGCAGTGTGGGAGGGAGCTGCAGTGCGGGAGGGACTTCAGTCCCGACCCTGTCCGAAGCCGTCAGCCTCGCCACTTCGCTTGTCGCGACTGAAGTTGCTCCCACAGGGGGCTTGCGGTGCGCTGGCTGGGTGCACTGTAAGAGGGGCTTCAGCCCCGACGGTGTCCGAAGCCGTCGAGCCCGCCGCTTCGTTCGTCGCGGCTGAAGCCGCTCCTGCAGGGACTTGCGGCGAGCCGGTTGGGTGCACTGTGGGAGGGGCTTCAGCCCCGACGCCTTACGGATTCGGCGTTCGGCGTTGTCGCTTTTCGCGCGCGATGGCCTGCAGCCATCCGCCGTCGTTTCGCAAGCACCGTGGCTGGCTAATGGCGCTCCTGCACAGGTCAAGCCATGTCCTGTGGCTGGCATACCAAGGCCCGCGCCAGACAACGCCGCGCACACGCCGCCCACCCTTGCTGCCACTGCCGCTTAACCCCTCGGCTGCTAAACTGCGCATCTTTCCTCACCGCAGTACCGCAAGCATGCAGCTGAGCCTGTTGAAGACCAAGATCCACCGCGCCACCGTCACCCATTCGGAGTTGAACTACGAAGGGTCGATCGCCATCGACGGGCTGCTGCTGGACGCCACCGGCATCCGCGAGTTCGAGCAGGTGCACATCTGGGACGTCACCAACGGCGCACGCTTCAGCACCTACGCGATCCGCGCCGACGAAGGCAGCGGCATCGTCTCGCTCAACGGCGGCGCCGCGCGCCACGTGCAGGTCGGCGACCTGATCATCATCGCCGCCTTCGCCGGCATGAGCGAAGAGGAAGCGGCGCGCTTTCAGCCGACCCTGGTCTACGTGGACGGCGCCAACAAGATCACCCATACCAACCACAGCATCCCGAAGCAGGCCGCATGACACAGTCCAACGGTTTCGACGCACTGCACCCCCACGCCCAGCGCTTGCGCGGGGCGCGCCTTCCCGACTTGCTGGCCGCCGAGCCCGGCCGGGTCGACGACCTGGCGCTGCAGGTCGGGCCGTTGTACTTCAACTTCGCGCGGCAGAAATACGACCGTGCCGCGCTCGACGCGCTGCTTGCGCTGGCCGCCGAGCACGACGTGGCCGGCGCGTTCCAGCGCCTGTTCCGCGGCGAGACGGTCAATGTCACCGAAGGCCGCGCCGCGCTGCATACCGCGCTGCGCGGCGAACTCAGCGGTGCGTCGGTCGCGACCGACGCCAACGCCAGCGCGCGCGACGTGCAGCAGCGCATGCGCGCACTGATCCAGGCGCTGGCGCAGACCGACGTCACCGACATCGTCAGCGTCGGCATCGGCGGTTCCGACCTGGGGCCGCGGCTGGTCGCCGACGCGCTGCGTCCGTTCGAAGGCGCGCGTTTCCGTGTGCATTTCGTCTCCAATGTCGATGGCGCGGCGATGCAGCGCACGCTGGCCACGCTGGATCCGGCGCGCACCGCCGGCGTGCTGATCTCCAAGACCTTCGGCACCCAGGAAACCCTGCTCAACGGCCAGATCCTGCGCGACTGGCTCGGCGGCAGCGAGCGCCTGTATGCGGTCAGCGCCAATCCCGAGCGTGCCGCCAAGGCCTTCGACATCGCCGCCAGCCGCGTGCTGCCGATGTGGGACTGGGTCGGCGGGCGCTACTCGCTGTGGTCGGCGGTGGGCTTCCCGATCGCGCTGGCGATCGGCGCCGACGGCTTCGAGCAGTTGCTGGCCGGCGCCGCGCAGTTCGACGCGCACGCGCTGAACGCGCCGCTGGCGCGCAACGTGGCGGTGCTGCATGCGCTGACCACGCTGTGGAACCGCAACGTGCTCGGCTACGCCACGCAGGCGGTGATGACCTACGACCAGCGCCTGGCGCTGCTGCCGGCCTACCTGCAGCAACTGGTGATGGAGAGCCTGGGCAAGCGCGTGCGCCTGGACGGCAGCCCGGTGCAGGCCGATACCGTGCCGGTGTGGTGGGGCGGCGCCGGCACCGACGTGCAGCACAGCTTCTTCCAGGCGCTGCACCAGGGCACCAGCGTCGTGCCGGCCGATTTCATCGGCTGCATCCGCAACGACGACCCGTACACGGTCAACCACCAGGCGCTGCTGGCCAACCTGCTGGCCCAGACCGAGGCGCTGGCGAACGGGCAGGGCAGCGACGACCCGCACCGCGACTACCCCGGCGGCCGCCCGAGCACGCTGATCCTGCTCGACGCGCTGACCCCGCAGGCGCTGGGCGCGCTGATCGCGATGTATGAGCACAGCGTCTACGTGCAGTCGGTGATCTGGGGCATCAACGCCTTCGACCAGTTCGGCGTGGAACTGGGCAAGCAACTGGCCAGCCAGCTGCTGCCGGCGCTGCAGGGCGAAACCACCGAGGTCGCCGACCCGGTGACGCGCGCGGTACTGGCGCGCTTGCGCGGCTGAGTCGCGCTTTCGTGTGTCCTGCAACGGGGCCTTCTGGCCCCGTTCGTTTTTGCCGCGCGCTATAGCGTTCGGTATCCGTGAGCGGACTCGTCCTGCACAGCAGGCTGCGACTGGTCGCTCAAGAAACCGCAGCGGGCTCACGCACATTGCCTGTCGGTTGACCTGACGCGCGATAGCGCAGAGAAGTCTGTGGGAGCGACTTCAGTCGCGACGAGCGGAGATGGCTCTGCCATCGTCCGACTGGATCGGCGCTGAAAACCCTGCGTCGCGTGACGCCGCAGACTGTCCAAGAGGACGCCATCGCTGCGGCAGAGTTGCGCAGTTTTCCGACACGGCAGTGTTGCGGCGCAACAAGCGTGTTTGCCGGCACGAACATGGCGGCGGCTGGCGATACTGCGATCACGCGGCTGGCCGGCCTTGCCGGTATTCCATCCCTATAGCGCAATCCAATATCCATAGCCGGGCCAGGCATACCTCGTGGCATGGTTGACAGCATCGGGGCAATTAATGAAGCGTAGGCTCCGGTCGCGCGTCTCGGGAGGGAGCGCGGTCGCCGTGTGTGGCGCGTTCGCCGGTCCTGGGAGGGAAGATCTTGCAAAAACAGTCCGCTGGCGGCGTGTCCGCGCCGATTCGCAATGCGCTGGTCACTGCTGCCGCGCTGGGCCTGTTGGCGCTGGCCGCAGCCGGCCCCGGCCAATCGGCTCCGGCTGCCGCTACCGCCGCCGCTGCCGCGCCGCCGGCGATCCATCCGCAGCTGTGGCCGTCGCCGGTCTGGCCGCTGGCCGCCGATGCGGCGCTGGAGGCGCGCATTTCCAAGCTGATGGCGCAGATGACGGTGGAGCAGAAGGTCGGGCAGATCGTGCAGGGCGATATCGCCAGCATGACCCCGGACGACGTGCGCAAGTACCACATCGGCTCGGTGCTGGCCGGCGGCAATTCCGATCCCGGCGGCAAGTACGACGCCAGCCCGGCGGAGTGGCTGAAGTTGGCCGATGCCTACTACGCGGCGTCGATGGACAAGGGCAATGGCGGTCTGGCGATCCCGATCCTCTTCGGCATCGATGCGGTGCACGGGCAGAGCAACATCGTCGGCGCCACGCTGTTTCCGCACAACATCGGCCTGGGCGCCACACGCGACCCGGAGCTGATGCGCAAGATCGGCGCGGTCACCGCTGCCGAGACCCGCACCACCGGCATGGAGTGGACCTTCGCGCCGACCGTGGCGGTGCCGCAGGACGATCGCTGGGGCCGCACCTATGAGGGCTATTCCGAATCGCCCGAGGTGGTCGCCAGTTTCGCCGGTAAGGTGGTCGAAGGCCTGCAGGGCGTGCCCGGGCAGCCCGGCTTCCTCGACGGTTCGCACGTGATCGCCTCGGTCAAGCATTTCCTCGGCGACGGCGGCACCACCGACGGCAAGGACCAGGGCGATACCCGGGTCAGCGAGCAGCAGCTGCGCGACATCCACGGCGCCGGCTATCCGCCAGCGATCGCCGCCGGCGCGCAGACGGTGATGGCCTCGTTCAACAGCTTCAATGGGGTGAAGATGCACGGCAACACGCCGATGCTGACCGACGTGCTGAAGGGGCAGATGCATTTCGGCGGCTTCGTGGTCGGCGACTGGAACGGCCATGGCCAGGTGCCCGGTTGCCGCAACGACGACTGCCCGGCCGCGTTCAATGCCGGCGTGGACATGCTGATGGCGCCGGACAGCTGGAAGGGCTATTACGAGCGCGCGTTGCAGGCGGTCAAATCGGGCGAGATCCCGATGACACGGCTGGACGATGCGGTGCGGCGGATCCTGCGGGTCAAGCTGCGGCTGGGCCTGTTCGAGGCCGGCAAGCCGTCGCAGCGTCCGCTCGGCGGCAAGTTCGAACTGCTCGGCGCGCCCGAGCACCGCGTCGTGGCGCGGCAGGCGGTGCGCGAGTCGTTGGTGCTGCTGAAGAACCAGAAGCAGTTACTGCCGCTGAAGCCGCAGAGCAAGGTGCTGGTCGCCGGCGACGGCGCCAACGACATGGGCAAGCAGTCCGGCGGCTGGACGCTGAACTGGCAGGGCACCGGCACCAAGCGCGCCGACTACCCGAACGGCAACACCATCTGGGAAGGCCTGCAGGAACAGGTCACGGCCGCCGGCGGCAGCGCCGAGCTGGCGATCGACGGTAAGTATCAGACCAAGCCGGACGTGGCGGTGGTGGTGTTCGGCGAGAACCCGTACGCCGAATTCCAGGGCGATATCGCCACGCTGCTGTACAAGCCCGGCGACGACAGCGACCTGCAGATGATCAAGAAGCTCAAGGCCGAGGGCATCCCGGTGGTCGCGGTGTTCCTGAGCGGGCGTCCGCTGTGGGTGAACCGCCAGATCAACGCCGCCGATGCGTTCGTCGCCGCGTGGCTGCCGGGCTCGGAAGGCGGCGGCATCGCCGACGTGCTGCTGCGCAAGCCCGACGGCGGCATCCAGTACGACTTCCACGGCAAGCTCAGCTTTTCCTGGCCGCGCACCGCGACCCAGTACGCCAACAACGTCGGGCAGAAGAACTACAACCCGCAGTTCGCGTTCGGCTATGGCCTGCGTTATGCCGACAAGGGCGATCTGATCCGGCTGTCGGAAGTCTCCGGTGTGTCCGGCGCGCAAGCGGTGGGCGGGGTGTACTTCGAGCGCGGCAAGCCGGCGGCGGGCATCACCATGATCCTGCAAGGCGCCAGCCAGGCCAATCTGCCGGCGGTGACGACGCCGACGGCGCTGGCCGACGGTTCGCTCAGGATGACTTCGGTCGACCACAAGGCGCAGGAGGATGCGCGCCGCCTCGAGTGGTCGGGCAAGGGCAAGGCGGGCATGGCGCTGGTGCTGCCCCGGCCGCTGGACGTGTCGCGCGAGAGCAATGGCGACGTGCAGTTGATCCTGACCTTGAAGGTGGATGCGGCGCCCAGCGGCGCGACCCGTATCGGCGTGGCCTGCGGTAATGGCTGTACGCCGGCGCAGGTCGATCTCGGCAAGGCTTTGGCGGCGCTGCCCAAGGGCGAATGGCGCACGCTGGGGGTGCCGTTGAAGTGTTTCAGCGTCGCCGGCGCCGACGTGTCCAGGCTGGAACGGCTGCCGGTGATCGAGAGCGACGGCACGCTGGACCTGGCGCTGTCGCGGATCGCGCTGGGCGCCGGCAACGACGCGCAGAGCGTGGTCGATTGCCCGGTGCGCTGATGCGCGCCTGAGGAGAGTGCAGTGGCACCGTCGCCGGATGGCGTCGCCTGCGACCGAGACGGACGCAAGCGGCGCAGGGCGGGATGCCAGGACTGCGGCGAAGGCGGATAGCGCCAGTCGCTGCGCAAATCGCTAGCGGTCGCGCTCGGCCATTACAAAGACAACGCCCGTCCTGTGCGGATGGGCGCATCGAGACACAAGCGAAAGGGCCGAGGCCCGTGGGAGAAGTGCAGTGGGTCTGGCGACGTTGGATAGTGCGATCGTAGTGGTCTACCTGACGGGCATCTTCGTGCTCGCGCAGTGGGTCTCGCGGGAGAAGGCCGGGCATAGCAAGAGCGCCGAGGATTACTTCCTGGCCGGCAAGACCCTGCCGTGGTGGGCGATCGGCGCCTCGCTGATCGCGGCCAACATCTCTGCCGAGCAGATCATCGGCATGGCCGGTTCCGGCTATGCGATCGGCCTGGCGATCGCGTCCTACGAATGGATGGCGGCGCTGACCCTGCTGATCGTCGGCAAGTTCTTCCTGCCGATCTTCCTGCGCAACGGCATCTACACCATGCCGCAGTTCCTGGAGCAGCGTTACGGCAAGTGGATCCGCACGCTGATGGCCGTGTTCTGGCTGCTGCTGTACGTGTTCGTCAACCTGACCTCGATCCTGTGGCTGGGCTCGATCGCGGTGAGCCAGGTCACCGGCATGGACCAGACCCTGGCGCTGGCCCTGATCGGCGTGTTCGCACTGGTCTACCAGTTGTACGGCGGGCTCAAGGCGGTGGCGCTGACCGACATCGTGCAGGTCACCTTGCTGGTGCTGGGCGGATTGCTGGTGGCCGGGCTGACCCTGTCGCGCATCGGCGACGGCGCCGGCGTGCTGGCCGGGTTCAAGCACCTGTGGAGCGCGCACCCCGAGCACTTCCACATGATCCTGAGCAAGGACAACCCGTTCTACAAGGACCTGCCGGGCCTGAGCGTGCTGCTGGGCGGGCTGTGGGTGATGAACATCAGCTACTGGGGTTTCAACCAGTACATCATCCAGCGCGCGCTGGCCGCCAAGAACATCGGCGAGGCGCAGAAGGGCATGGTGTTCGCCGCGTTCCTGAAGCTGCTGATGCCGTTGGTGATCGTGGTGCCGGGCATCGCCGCGGTGGTGCTGGCGCCGGCCCTGGCCAAGCCCGACCAGGCCTATCCGACCATGATGCAGCTGCTGCCCAGCGGCATCCTCGGCCTGGTGTTCGCCGCGCTGGTGGCGGCGATCGTGGCCTCGCTGGCGTCGAAGATCAACTCGGTGGCGACGATCTTCACCCTGGACTTCTACGCCAAGTTCCGCCCGCAGACCGAACAGAAGCACCTGGTGCGGGTGGGTCGCATCGCCGCGGTGACGTCGGTGCTGGTCGGCATCCTCACTGCGCGGCCGCTGCTCGGCAACTTCGACCAGGGCTTCCAGTTCATCCAGGAATTCACCGGCTTCTTCACTCCTGGCGTGGTGGTGATCTTCATGCTCGGCCTGTTCTGGAAGCGCGCCAACGAGGCCGGTGCGCTGACCGCGGCGATCGGCTCGGTGGTGCTGTCGTTCGCGCTCAAGTTCGTCTGGCCGGCATTGCCGTTCATGGACCGCATCGGCGTGGTGTTCGTGGCGGCGCTGGTGTTGGCGGTGGTGGTGTCGCTGCTGACCCCGGCCACGCAGGCGCGCGACCTGATCCGCACCGACGACGTCGGCTATGCCACCACGCTCGGCTTCAAGATCGGTGCGGTCGGCGTGGTCGCGATCCTGATCGCGCTGTACGCGGTCTTCTGGTGAGCGCGGCCTGAGCGTGGCCGTGGCGGCCGTGCGTTCGCGGCCGCTGCGGGTTCGCCCGCGTGCTCAGGCGTGGTCGCGCCAGGGCGTGGCCAGCCAGGCGTCCAGCGCTGCCGCCGGCATCGGCCGTGCGATCCAGTAGCCCTGGCCCTCGTCGCAGCCCCATTCGCGCAGCATGTCGTAGATCTGCTCGCTCTCGATGCCTTCGGCTACCACCTGCTGGCCGAAGTCGTGGCCGAGCCGGATCATCGATGGCACGATCATGCAGTCCTTGCGGCTGTCCGGCAGCGAGCGGATGAACGACTGGTCGATCTTCAATGCGTTGGCGGGGATGCGCTTGAGGTAGCTGAGGTTGCTGTAGCCGGTGCCGAAATCGTCGATGGCGATCTTCACCCCCAGCGTGCTGATCTCCTGCAACTGTTCGGCCACGCGCTGCGGATGCCGGATCATCGCGCTTTCGGTGAACTCGATCTCGATGCGGTCCGGTTCCAGCGCATGCCGTGCCAGCAGTTCGCGCAGCGTGGCGATGAAGTCGGCCTGTTCCAGATCCACTGCCGACACGTTCAGCGAAACGCTGAAGCGATGCCCCTGCCGTTGCCACAGCGCGGCCTGGGCGATGCCGGCCTGCAGCACCCAGGCGGTGACCCGGCTCATCAGCGCGGTCTTTTCCGCCAGCGGAATGAATGCGTTGGGCGCGACGCTGCCGAGCAGCGGATGTTGCCAGCGCAGCAGCGCCTCCACGCCCACGCATTCGCCGCTGCGCAGGCTGACCCGCGGCTGGTAGTGCAGGCTCAACTGCTCGTGTGCGTTCAGCGCTTCCGGCAGCGCGGCCAGTAGGCGGAACGCGTTGCGCTGGCTGGCATCGTGGCTGCGCTCGTACAGGCTCCACGGCAGGCCGCGCTGGCGCGCCATGTCCACCGCGGTGGTCATGGCGCGCAGCGTATGGTTGGCGCTCAACGCGCCGTCCAGGCGCACCGCGCCGAGCGACGGGGTCGCGGCGTGCGGAATGCCCTGGTGATCGATCGCCTCGGCGAAGGCGCTGCACACCCGCTCGCAGCGCTGCGCCAGCTGAACGGGGTCGTTGCCCTGCACGATGAAGGCGAAACTAGTGGTATCGATGCGATAGGCCGGTAGCCCCTCCACGGCTTGCAGCAGGCGGTCGCGGGTGGCCAGCACGTAGCCCTCGGCGTATTCCCAGCCCAATGCCTTGACCATGTTGCGGAAGTACTCGGTGCCGCAGACGTCGATCGCCACGGCGGTGTCGTGCTGGTCGGTGCTCTGCAGCGACAGCCACATGGTCAGGTCTTCGTTGAAGCGGCTGCGGTTGGGCATGCCGGTCAGGGCATCGACGTAGCCGGTCTTGCTCAGGGTCTCGATCCGCAACAGCAGCAGATCGCGCAATTGCTGCAGGGTCTGCCGCGATGGCGCATCGAACTCGTTGCGCGGCTCGGTGTCGATCACGCACAGCGTGCCCAGGCCGGTGCCGTCGGCCAGCAGCAACGGCGCGCCGGCGTAGAAGCGGATGAACGGCGGCCCGGTGACCAGCGGGTTGTCGCGAAAGCGCGGATCCTGCCGCGCGTCGGCCACGACCAGCAGCTCGTTGCTATGGATCGCATGCGTGCAGAAGGCCTGGCTGCGCGGCGTCTGCGGCGCGTCCAGGCCGACCTTGGATTTGAACCACTGGCGCTGCTCGTCGATCAGCGAGACCACCGCGATCGGGGTGCGCAGGATGCGCGAGGCCAGTTGGGTGATCAGGTCGAAGGCGTGGTCGGGCGGGGTATCGAGCAGGCACAGCTGGCGCAGCGTGGCCAGCCTCTTCGATTCGTCGGGCGGCAGTGGGGGAGAGGATGGAGTCATGCCGGGTTAGCGGCGCGCGGGCGCACGACTTGAACCGTTGGCGGCGACATGCGCGCCTGGCCGACACCTTCCGGTTGGGAAAGTGAGGGCGATGTGGAGGCCGTCGAGGCAATCACGCTGCGGTACATGCCGCTTGCGCCTGCTCAGCGCGGCGGGTCGCGCTGCGGACTGGGGCGCTTGGCCAGCTTGCGTTGCAGCGAGCGGCGGTGCATGCCGAGCAGGCGCGCGGCCGCCGAGACGTTGCCGCCGGTCTCGTGCATGGCCTGCTGGATGTGTTCCCACTGCAGGCGGCTCAGCGGGGTCATCGCGTCCGGCAATTCGAGCGCGTCGTCGTCCTCGGCGCTGTCCGCCTCCAGGCTCAGCGCGCGCAGGATCATCTGCACCGTGGCCGGCTTGGGCAGGTAGTCGTCGGCACCGAGCTTGATCGCCTCCACCGCGGTGGCGATGCTGGCGTAGCCGGTGACCAGCAGGATGCGCATGTCGGCACGGATCGCGCGCAATGGCTGGATCAGCGCCAGGCCGGATTCGTCGCCGAGCTTGAGGTCGATCAGCGCGTAGTCCGGCGGCGTCGCCGCCGCCAGTGCCAGCGCCGCGGCGCCGCTGTCGGCGGTCAACGTCTCCAGTCCGCGGCGGGCCAGGGTGCGTTGCAGGGTGCGCAGGTACAGCGGGTCGTCGTCGACCAGCAGGCCCAGCGGTGCGTCGATGCTCATGCAGGCGTCTCCAGGGCGAGTAGCGGCAGGCGGAAACCGACCCGCGTGCCGTGGTCGGGCGCGGGCTGGGTCCACAGTTCGCCGCCCAGGCGTTCGATGGTGGCATGCGACAGCGCCAGGCCCACGCCCATGCTGTCGGGTTTGCCGCTGCGGAACAGGGTCGCCGGCAGGGCGACCTGGTTGGCGTCGAAGCCGCCACCGTAGTCGCGCACCTCGCCGACCAGTTCGCTGCCGGTGACCTGCACGCTCAGGTCCACCCGCGGATGGCCGGCGCGTTCGCCGGCATCGGCGGCGTTGTTCAGCAGTACCTGCAGCAGGTGGCCGATCGCGCTCTCCAGGCGCAGTTGCAGCGGCGCGTCGTCGTTGCGGCGCAGTTGCACGGTCGGGCGCACCAGTTGCCACTGGTGCAGCACGTGCGCCAGCGCCACCGTGCCGCCGCCTGGGCGCTGCGCCGGCGCGGCCAGCGCCAGCACCCGTTCGCGGCACTGCACCAGCAGTTCGCGCAGGGTTTCCAGGTCCTCGCGCAGTTCCGGCTGCTCGCTCTGTTCGACGATGTCGTCGGTGAGCAGGGTCATCGTCGCCAGCGGCGTGTTCAGCTCGTGCGCGACCGAGGCGGCGTGGGTGGCCAGGGCGACGATGCCTTCGTTGCGGGTGAAGCGCTCGCGCAGCAGCGCCAGCTCGCGTTCGCGTTCGCGCAGCGACAGCGCCAGGCGGGTGGAGAACACCAGCACCACGACGGTGGACAGCAGGAAATTGGCGGCCATGCCCCAGCGCTGCAGGTCCAGGGCCTGGTGCGGGCCGCGCGGCAGCGGCAGCCCGAACAGCGCACTGACCGCGTAGCCGGCCACGCAGGCCAGCGCGACCGCCAGCGCCCAGCGCAGCGGCAGGGCAAGCGCCGCCAGCGCGATCAGCACCAGGAACAGCGAGCCGAAGGCGTTGCCGATGCCGCCGCTCCAGCCGACCATCCAGGTCAGTACGGTCACGTCGACCAGGATGTGGCCGAAGGCGGTGGCCGGCGCGGCGGTGTCGGCATGGCGCAGCTGTGCATACAGGTTGAACAGGGTCAACGCGGCCACGCCGGACCACAGCGGCAACTGCGGCAGCGGCAACCGCATCGCCCAGGTCGCCACCAGGATCGTCGCCGCCTGCCCGGCGGTGGCCAGCCAGCGCAGGCTGCACAGGGTGCGCAGGAACGAGGCATCGTTGGAAGTCATGGCCCGCATCGTATGCGCTGGCGCACGCGGCTGTCTGCGACAAACCGTCGCAGTGTCCGGCGCACCGCTGAACCCGGCAGCGCGGTGGGCTGGGGCGCGGACGCCCGTACACGCTAAAATGCGCGCATGTACGACGCCGTCAGCCGACCCACCCCCCCCAGCGACGCCGCGCCCTGGGCGCGCCGTTCCACCCAGCCGGTCCGCGTCGGAGGCGTCGTCGTGGGCGGCGGCCAGCCGATCGTGGTGCAGTCGATGACCAACACCGACACCGCCGACGTGGCCTCCTCGGTCAAGCAGGTGGCCGAGTTGTGGCGCGCCGGCTCGGAGCTGGTGCGGCTGACCGTCAACAACGCCGAATCGGCCGCGGCGATCCCGCGCATCGTCGACAAGCTGCGGATGATGGGCATCGAGGTGCCGCTGATCGGCGATTTCCACTACAACGGGCACCAGCTGCTGGCCGCCGAACCGGCCTGCGCCGAAATGCTTGCCAAGTACCGTATCAACCCCGGCAACGTGGGTTTCGGAAAGAAGAAGGACACCCAGTTCGCGCAGCTGATCGAGTTCGCGCTGAAGTACGACAAGCCGGTGCGCATCGGCGCCAACTGGGGCTCGCTGGACCAGGCCCTGGCGGCGCAGCTGATGGACGAGAATTCGCGCCGCGACACGCCGTGGGACGCAGGCCGGGTGCTGCGCGAGGCGCTGATCCGCTCGGCCCTGGATTCGGCCGAACGCGCGGTGGAACTGGGCCTGGGCCGCGACCGTATCGTGCTCAGCTGCAAGGTCAGCGGCGTGCAGGAGCTGATCGCGGTGTACCGCGATCTGGCGCAGCGCTCGGATTTCGCGCTGCACCTGGGCCTGACCGAGGCCGGCATCGGCAGCAAGGGCATCGTCGCCTCCAGCGCGGCGCTGGCGGTGCTGATGCAGGAAGGCATCGGCGACACCATCCGCATTTCGCTGACCCCCGAGCCGGGGCAGTCGCGCACGCAGGAGGTGATCGTGGCCCAGGAATTGCTGCAGACCACCGGCCAGCGCGCCTTCACCCCACTGGTCACCGCCTGCCCGGGCTGCGGCCGCACCACCTCCGAGTTCTTCCAGGAACTGGCCAAGGTGGTGCAGAACCACGTCCGCGCGAAGATGCCGGAGTGGAAGGTGAGCCATCCCGGCGCCGAGAACATGACCCTGGCGGTGATGGGCTGCGTGGTCAACGGGCCGGGCGAATCGCGCCACGCCAACATCGGCATTTCCTTGCCGGGTACCGGCGAGGCGCCGTCGGCGCCGGTGTTCGTCGATGGCGAAAAGACGGTGACCCTGCGCGGAGAGAACATCGCCCACGAGTTCGTCGCGCTGATCGACGACTACGTCCAGACCAAGTATGTCCGCCGCGCCGGGTGAAACCCCGGCCGAGCAAGCCGCCGGCTTGCGTCACTGGTTGCGCCGCAACGCCTGGCGCATCGGTCTTCTGTTCGCCGGCGTGCTGCTGCCGATGGGCGTGTTCGTGGCGCTGGCCGACGAGATCCACGCACTGGAGAACCTCTACTTCGACGAACCGTTGCTGTGGAGCATGCGCGGCCTGGCCTCGCCGGGCTGGGACCGGTTCTTCACCGTCGTCACCGAGGCCGGCTACCAGTACGGGGTGATCCCGCTGGACACGCTGATCGTGCTGCTGTTGCTGGGCCTGCGGCGCTGGCGCGAGGCGATGTTCGCCGGCTTCTCGTTCGTCGGTTCGGCGCTGTTGAACATGAGCGCCAAGCAGTTCTTCCAGCGCGACCGGCCCAGCCTGTGGGAATCGATCGCGCCGGAGCACACCTTCAGCTTTCCCAGCGGCCACGCGATGGGCTCGATGACCCTGGCCGCGGTACTGGTCGCGCTGGCCTGGCGCACCCGCTGGCGCTGGCCGGTGCTGCTGCTGGCAGGCACGTTCGCGCTGCTGGTCGGCGTGTCGCGGATCTACCTGGGCGTGCATTACCCCTCCGACATCCTCGGCGGCTGGTGTGCGGCGCTGGTGTGGGTGGTCGGGCTGTATTTGCTGCTGTTCCGCGGCGAACGGCGGCCGCGCTGGCGGTCTCGGCGCGCGCCGCCCGATTGCGGTGCGGAGTGAGCTTTCCGGTCTTTTTCCATCCGCGACATCTCGGCAATGCTGTGGTTGGCAACCGGTCCGCGGAGCCCTGGATGACTCTGCCTGTCTGCGTCCTCGCGGTCACAGCGCCATGCTTTCTATCTGAAGCATCGAGCGGCCTTTCCCTCGCAGACAAATGAAAAACGTCCAGTCAGTGCTGATTGCCTGCGCCAGCGCTCACTTTTGGAGCGGCTGACAAACCCCCAAAAGACGACGAAGACAGGTGGTCGCTCAGGCCACCACCCAGCGATGTCGCCTCAGCCGATCATTGCGCTCGATCGATGCCACACACCGGCGGCGTGCGAGTCGCGCAGACGCTGGCAGAAGGTCATGCCACTGCCATAGCCCAACTCCGGCGGCAAATCTTCCCCGGCGATGCCGGTGCGCGTGACGTAGAGGATGGCGTTGAGGGTTGCTGATCGCTGATGCGCGGCCGACCGCCCTTGGGCGCGAGGGCTTCACGTGCGGAATCAGCGGCTCAATGCGCTTCCACGGCGCAATCGGAATATCTTCGCGACGGGCAATGCCGGCATTTTGCCATTATGTTCGGCAGTGCAAGATGATTTTTTTGGCCGCTCCAAGCTGGGATCGCTTCCTGCGAAGTTTTTTTCGTTTTTCCCGAATCAGAGTGCGTTGGTCGAATGCGTTTTTGAAAGTAACGCCGGCGCGCTTCGTGCGCTGCGCCGGTGATTCGCGCTGTCATCCCGATCGTTCGTCCATGGCTGTCAAAATGTTACCCAGCGGGGCAAGTTGACACATAAAACATGTCGAAATTCTCACTTTGAGGTATCTCAATGACATCTGATCAAACCAATCATGGTTCCACTGGCACGGCATTTTTTTCCAGTCTCGGCGTACGCCTCGGGTTAACCGATTCCCTGGTGCAGCGGCTGCGCGAAGGCGAGACCGTTCTCGGACCTGCAGGGATGCTGTGCCGCGTGCATACGCGGGTGCAGGACGACGGTATGGCAGCTTTTCCGGAAGTGATCCTGCCGTTGGCCGCACGCGAATTGGGTGGAGACGAGGTGATGACACTGCTGGCGCTACAGGAGCAACTGCTGACCGAGTATGGTTGGCGGTTGACGATGTCCAATCTCGGCTTGCTCTGCATCTGCCCGTTGTTGCTCGCGCAGACGCCTGAAGACGTGGCAGCCACCCTTGAGCGCGGACAGTTCATCGCGCGTGTGGTGTTGGATGCGCTGGTCACGCAGGCCGGTAGCGCTACCGAGGCGAGCGTATGAAGCTCGCACCCCAGATGAAGCTCACACGCCAGAACAGCGCTCCAGCGTCAATCCCAAGTGCGCCGCCCGGGCATGCCAACGCAGTGCATCAGAGCGATGGTTTCGTGCCGGCAACGCAGCCGTCGCGCCCCGCGCCACTCGAAGGCCTGGCTCCACCAAGCGCGCGTTTGCGAGCGGGTGCGCGCGCAAAGACC
Organism: Xanthomonas translucens pv. translucens DSM 18974; assembly: GCF_000331775.1. The sequence goes on along the minus strand of NZ_CAPJ01000098.1, from coordinate 11,720 downwards.
AACGCCAACCCAGCTGGGGGCGAACCATCCTCCACCGAGACGAGACAGTGGCACCGACAAGCCGGAGAGTCTTCCCGCTCTGCATCTCGGCGCGCTGAGAGCAGCCATCACGCTGGACAGCCGCGAGGCGGCCAGCAGATGGTCACCCAGTCGGCTGCGCCGGGTTCCTCTGCAGAGCGTCGTTCGGCTACTTCCGACCGCCTGAAGGCGCAGCTGCGTGCCGATCTGAAGAAGCGCCCGTTTGCAGAGCCTTCGAAAGAGCAGGAGGAATTGCAGGCGCGCTACTTGCAATGGGCCGATGCCCGTCTGCAGGAACGTGCCGATGCGTTCGGACCGGACGCCGCCTACGAAGTTGCCGGGGATATGCAGGCCTTGGGCAAGAAAGCATCGCTGCCCATTGCCTACGAATGTCTCAGATCATTTCTGGTTGGCGCACTGCGTACGCCACTCGGAATTTCGGCGGCCGCCGCTTACCAGAGCAGTCGCGCTCCCGTATCCGAGCCGGTGAGTACGGCGATGCTTGCCGGGGTGATATCGGGGATGGGATCGTATACCTGCGATACGCTGTTGCTCCCCTCGATGGACCGGCGTGCCCGGGTCGCCAACCTGCCGCGTTTCCAGGCGGTCGACCCTAAAATCCTGGTGCCAGACCCGCCTCCGGTCCTGTTGGAAATCGCTTCGGACGGAAGCAAACGCTTCATGCGTCCCGGTGAGAACGGCACGCCGACGCGCGCTGAACTCACGGCACAGGCTTACGACCTCCGTGCGGGGATATCCCAGCGCCAATCCACACTTGACGATACGGCGCTGGACACGATGCTGTTTAGGCCATCGATCAGCGGCGTCTTTAACGCCGCCAGGCGCACCTCAGGCGATCCGGCAACCCGTACGGCCGCTGCCGAGGTCGGCTTGAGCGCGCTCGCCATTGGCGGCGCAGGCGCTTTGCACAAAGCGCTGCTGGACGCCGCCAAGGTCATGGGGCGCACTGGTCAGGTGACGGTTCCCGATCTGTTTGGTGGGCATCAGCGCTTGAATCTGTTCGCCCTGGCATTGCCGGACAAGACACGTCCTCCGGCCACGTGGTCCGACGCCGTGCATTTTCCCGATTATGTTCTGCAGACCGGTAAGGAAGCGATGGCGCTGGCCGGTCAGGCCTTCAGCACGGCCAATGCGGCAACGACGGCACTACGCGACGTGCTGGGACGTCATATGGTCGGCAACGTGCTGTCCAATATTGCCTCGCTCGGGGCCACCAGATTGATCGCGTCCACCCTGCGCGGCGGGTATGGCGGTGGCAGCCTGCCGGGAGAGGCCGACAATTCGCCAGCATGGATGTTGCAGCAAGGAACGCAGATGTTCTTCAACGACCTGGTCTGGAATGCGTTCAAAGCCAAGAACGGTACCAACGCGACCCAGGCCACACGACTGGACCAAGAGCGTGCCATTGCGGTAGCCGAGCAGGACAGAACGATTTCGTGCACGCCGCAGGATATCGCCAAGATTCTGGACACGGCGATCGCGTTGCTTTCGCCGCCAGTGGAGGCCGATGTTGCGCGCTCGATGGAAGAAGGCGCTGGCGTGCCGGTACCGCTCAGCCCTGGCGCTGGCCCATTACGCGACGATTTGCAGCAGCTAAAAGACCAAAAAAGCACGCCGTCGGTCTTGCTTGCGGCTGTCGAAAATGCACTTGATCGGCTGGCCATGTTGCAAGAGGCCAGTGACGGTGGGGGTCTGCTTGACCCTGCGTTGACCGCTGAGTTGATCGCACAGTTGCAGACGGTTAAAACTGCCTATGGTGACAAGGAACAGCTGCGGCAGTGGCAACACGGTAGGTCCTGAGCATGCAGCCGGACGCTTGAAGGTGGTTGAAGGGTGGCCGCTTGCGGGTCGCAGCCTGGCTGCACGCAGGCTTCTCGCGCTAGCGGCGACACCACCGCGCTTGGCATCCGGCACACACCGAAAAGATGGGCGTTGACTGTGGACTGCCGCTCGATCCTCGCCGTGAACGAGGATGTCGAGTGTCGCGGCTGCGGCCAGGTTGCGACACGGGCTGGTCGCGGCCACGACGCCCATGCGCTGGCGCATGTCGGGCGGTGTATACGCGGGAACCTCGATGGCGCAGGCGGGCGGTGCCGGCCGCAGCAACAGGCGACGCAACGATGCCAGGCAAGCGCCGCCGCCGCATCGGCGCTGATGGCATCGATCGTGCGCCCATGGATGGTGTTTGCGCAGACGTGGCGGCACCCTTATTCGCCCGGTTTTGCGCCTTCCAGCGGCGCGTGCGTGGCGGCGCGCCTGGCCAGCACCGATTCGCGATGGGCGATGTAGACGTTGGCGGCGACGATGATGCTGGCGCCTAGCAGGGTATGCGGGGCGATCGTCTCGGCGAACAGCCACCAGCCCAGCAGCGCCACGAACGGCAGTTGCAGGAAGCTGATCGGGGTCAGCGCCGAGACTTCGCCGATGCGCAGCGCGCGCGTCCACAGCAGTTGCCCGAGCGTGCCGAACAGGCCGGTGGCGAGCAGCCACAGCCAGTCAATGCCGTGCGGCCAGGTCCAGGCGAACAGGGCCGGCAGCAGCGACATCGGCACCCAGAACGCATAGGTGTAGAACACCACGGTGTTGGCCGCATCGACCCGCGCTAGCTGCTTGATCTGGATCGCCACCAGCGCGCCCATCACCGCCGCCAGCACTGCGACCAGGGTGCCGGCGCTGAACGTGGCCGCGCCAGGGCGCAGGATGATCAGCACGCCGATGAAGCCGCATAGCACCGCCATCCAGCGCCGCAGGCGCACGTTTTCGCCCAGCCACACCGCCGCGGCCAGGGTCACGAACAGCGGCGTGGAGTAGGACAGCGCGATCGCCTGCGACAGCGGCAGGTGGCCGATCGCCCAGAAGCCGGCCAGCATCGACACCAGGCCGATCGCGGTGCGCAGCAGGTAGCGCGGCAGCTGCGCGGTGCGCGGCAACGGCTGGCCGGGGCGCAGCAGCATCGGCAGCAGGAACAGCAGGCCGAACAGGTTGCGGAAGAAGGCGATCTCCACCGTGGCCAGGTGCGCGGAGGCCAGCCGGATCGCCACCACCATCAGCCCGAACGACAGCGTGCTGGCTAGCATCAGCGCGGCCGCACGCAACGAGACGGCCTGGTTCACCAGTGCGCGCCGACGATGCGCGGTTCCGGCTCCAGGATCACGCCGAAGCGCTCCAGCACCGAGGCGGAAATGCGCCGCGCCAGCGCCAGCAGCTCGGCGCCGCTGGCCTGGCCGTGATTGACCAGCACCAGCGCGTGCGCCGCGGACACGCCGGCGTCGCCGTCGCGATGGCCTTTCCAGCCGCAGGCCTCGATCAGCCACGCCGCCGACAGCTTGCGCTGGTCCTCGCCGTCGCCGGGGAATACCGGCAGCGCCGGGTAGGCGTGCTGCAGCGCCTGCGCCTGTTCGGCCGGCAGCAGCGGATTCTTGAAGAAGCTGCCGGCATTGCCGAGCACCTCCGGGTCGGGCAGCTTGCGGCGGCGGATGTTGATCACCGCCTGCGCCACGTCGGGCGCGCCGGGCATGGCGATGCCCAGCGCCTCCAGTTCCTCGCCGATGCCGGCGTAGTCCAGGCGCAGCGCATGCAGCCGCGGCAGGTTGAATTCCACCGCGGCGATCAGATAACGGTCGGGCTGGCGCTTGAACAGGCTGTCGCGGTAGCCGAACTCGCAGGCGGCCGCGTCCAGCCGCACGAAGCGCGCGTCGGCGCGGTCGTAGGCCTCCACCACGTGCACGAACTCGCCGACCTGCGCGCCATAGGCGCCGATGTTCTGGATCGGCGCGGCGCCGACCGTGCCGGGGATCAGCGCCAGGTTCTCCAGGCCCGACAGGCCCTGCGCCAGCGACCACATCACCAGCTCGTGCCAGCCTACGCCGGCGCCGGCGCGGACGATGGCGTAGTCGGCGCGGTGTTCGAGCGTGTCGATGCTGCGGTTGGCGAAGGCCAGCACCACGCCGGGCGCGTCGCCGGCGAACAGCAGGTTGCTGCCGCTGCCCAGCGGCAGCAGCGCCGCGCCGGCCAGCTCAGGCGCCAGCAGCGCCTCGGGCAGCGCCTCGGGGGCGAAGATCTGCAGCAGCCAAGGCGCCTGCGCGGCCACATGGAAGGTATTGAGCGCCTGCAGCGGCGCATTCGCAGTCAGCGACCAGGCGTTGCTCATAGCGCGGCGCCCGCGCCGCGGCTGGGCGCTTCGCGGCGCCGGCGCATCGCCTCGACGCATTCGCCGATCAGCGCCGGGCCGCGGAACACCAGCCCGCTGTAGCACTGCACCAGTGCCGCGCCGGCGGCCATCTTCGCGACCGCATCGGCGCCGGACAGGATGCCGCCGACCCCGATCAACGGGATCGCCTCGGGCAGGCGCGCGCGCAGCCGGCGCAGCACCAGCGTGGACTGCTCCAGCAGCGGCGCGCCGGACAGGCCGCCGGCCTCGGCGCCCACCGCGTCATGTTCCAGGCCGGGGCGGGTGACGGTGGTGTTGGTGGCGATGACCCCGTCCACCTGCAGGTCCGACAGCACCCGCGCCGCCGCGTCGATGTCGCTGTCGCTCAGGTCCGGCGCGACCTTGACCAGCATCGGCACGCGCTTGCCATGGCGTGCGGCCAGCGCTTCCTGCGCCTCGCGCAGCTGCGACACCAGCTGCCGCAGCGCCTGTTCCTCCTGCAGCTCGCGCAGGCCGGCGGTGTTCGGCGAGGAGATGTTGACGGTCACGTAGTCGGCCAGCGCATAGACCTTCTCCAGGCAATGCAGGTAATCCGACGCGGCGTCCTCGTTTGGCGTGTCCTTGTTCTTGCCGATGTTGATGCCGAGCAGGCCGCGGCGGCGGCGCGCGCGTTCGACGTTGCGCACCAGCGCGTCCACGCCGAGGTTGTTGAAGCCCATGCGGTTGATCACCGCCTGTTCGCGCGGCAGCCGGAACATGCGCGGCTTCGGATTGCCCTGCTGCGGGCGCGGGGTGATGGTGCCGATTTCGACGAAGCCGAAGCCCAGCGCCAGCAGCGCGTCGATGTGCTCGCCGTTCTTGTCCAGGCCCGCGGCCAGCCCGACCGGGTTGGGGAACTCCAGGCCGAACGCGCGCGTGGGCATCGGCGCGATTGCCTTGGCCAGCAGCGGATTGGTGCCGGTGCGGTAGGCCATCTCGATCGCGCGCAAGCCCAGCGCATGGGCGCGTTCGGCGTCGAGGGCGAACAGGAACGGGCGGGCGAGGGAATACATGGGCACAGCTCAGTTCAACGTGCCGGCGAAGGCACGGGTACGGTAGTGGACATCGATCAGGCCATCCACCTGGTGGCGATCGAACAGCGCGCGCAGCGCGACCAGCATCGCCTCGTGGCGCGGATGCCCGGCCAGCGGCGCATACGAGGAGGACAGCAGGCGCCCGCGCAGGCCGTCGTAGTCCAGCTGCTGCACGTTGGGAAACTGCGCGGTGCCGCGCAGCCCGGCGCCGAACCAGCGCTGCATCGTCGCATCGTCGTGGTAGCGCTCGGCCACCGCGCTGTAGTCGGTGCCGTAGTCGTGCAGCAATTGTTCGTAGTCCTGCAGGAACGGCGTGCCGTCGAGCAGGCGCGAGTTCCAGTACACCAGCGCCAGCCCGCCGGGACGCAGCACGCGCGCCCATTCGCGGCGTACCGCGTCCAGGTCGAACCAGTGGAAGGCCTGCGCGGCGCTGATCAGATCGACGCTGGCGGCGGGCAGGGTGGTGGCCTCGGCGCTGCCGTCGACCGCGGCGAAGCCGGGGACGTCGCGCAGCCAGCTCTCGGCGGCGGCGCGCATCGCCGCGTTCGGCTCCACCGCCAGCACCGGATGCCCGGCCTGCAGGAACATGCGGCTGGAAATGCCGGTGCCAGCGCCGATGTCGGCGACCTGCGCCTCGCGTGCCACGCCGAGTTCCCCGTGCACCCAGTCCAGCAAGGCCGGCGGGTAGCTGGGGCGGTAGCGGACGTAGTCGGCGACGCGGTCGCTGAAGCGTTCGCGCGGAGCGGAGGCGCTCATCGGCTCAGGACCGGGTGCTGGCGAACCAGGCCAGCCCGCCGAAGAACAGCACGAACGCCAGCACCGACAGGATCGCGACGATCACCGCGGTCCAGCCCAGGATCAGCCCGCCGACCGCCAGCCCGTCGCCCTGGAAGCGCTGCGGCTGGCGGCGGATCTCGGCGCGTGCCAGGTGTCCGGTGATGATCGCACCGAGGCTGCCGAGCAGGGGCATCAGGGTCCAGCCGAGGATGCCGGCGACCAGGCTGACCACGGCGAGGGAATTGGTTTCGCGGACGTTGCTCATCGGGCCGGACTCCTGGAGGCAAGGGTGGATCGTGCGGCAGGGCGCCGCGCATTGTGTCAAAGATCGAATTTGATGCCCTGCGCCAGCGGCAGCGAGTCGGAGTAGTTGATCGTGTTGGTCTGCCGGCGCATGTACACCTTCCACGCGTCCGAGCCGGATTCGCGGCCGCCGCCGGTGTCCTTCTCGCCGCCGAACGCACCGCCGATCTCCGCACCCGAGGTGCCGATGTTGACGTTGGCGATGCCGCAGTCGCTGCCGGCCGCCGACAGAAACTTCTCCGCCGCCTTCAGGTTCTGGGTGAAGATCGACGAGGACAGGCCCTGCGGCACGCCGTTCTGCATGTCGATGGCCTCGTCCAGTGTGTCGTACTTCATCACGTACAGAATCGGCGCGAAGGTCTCGTGCTGCACCACTTCGTCGCTGTTGTGCAGGCCGGTGACGATCGCCGGCAGCACGAAGTTGCCGGGACGGTCCAGCGCGGTGCCGCCGGTCTCGACGGTGCCGCCAGCGGCCTTGGCCTTGGCGATCGAGGCCAGGAACTGCTCGACCGCGCCGCGGCTGTTCAGCGGCCCCATCAGGTTGGCCGGGTCGGTGGGGTCGCCGATCTTGCTTTCGACCTGCTTGTAGGCTTTGAGCAGCGTCGCCAGCACGGTGTCGTAGATCGAGGCGTGCACGATCAGCCGGCGCGTGGTGGTGCAGCGCTGGCCGGCGGTGCCGACCGCGCCGAACACGATGCCGGGGATCGCCAGCTTCAGGTCGGCGCTCTCGTCGAGGATGATCGCGTTGTTGCCGCCCAGCTCCAGCAGGCAGCGGCCCAGGCGCCGCGCGCACTTCTCGGCGACGTTGCGCCCGACCTGGGTCGAACCGGTGAAGCTGATCAGCGCGATGCGCTTGTCCTCGACCAGCGTTTCGGCCAGTTCGGTGCCGGCGTCGTTGATCAGGAAGAAGATGTCCGGGAAGCCTGCATCGCGCAGCGCGGCGTTGCAGATCTTCATCGACGCGATCGCGGTCAGCGGGGTCTTGTTGGACGGCTTCCACAGGCAGATATCGCCGCAGATCGCGGCCAGGAAGGCATTCCACGCCCACACCGCGACCGGGAAGTTGAACGCGCTGATGATGCCGACCAGGCCCAGCGGCTGGTACTGCTCGTACATGCGGTGGCCGGGACGCTCGGAGTGCAGCGTGTAGCCGTACAGCATGCGGCTCTGGCCGACCGCGAAATCGGCGATGTCGATCATCTCCTGCACTTCGCCGTCGCCTTCGGGCTTGCTCTTGCCCATTTCCAGCGCGACCAGCGAGCCCAGCGCGTCCTTGTGCTTGCGCAGCGCATCGCCGCACAGCCGCACCGCCTCGCCGCGGCGCGGCGCCGGCGTGGTGCGCCAGACCTTGAACGCGGCCTGCGCGCGGGCCACCACGGTTTCGTAATCCTGCATGGTGGTCGCCTGGACCTCGGCGATGACCGCGTTGCTGGACGGATTCAGCGGCTGCAGCACGCCGGCGCCGGTGGCCGTGGACCATTCGCCGTTGCCGAGGTAGGTGCCGGAATTGGACGCGGTCAGGCCGAGCGCCTTGAGCAGGTCAGCGGACATGGAATCTCCTGGAAAATCGTTGCGACAGGGAAGGCGACCGCAGGCGGTGGGACGCGGCTAGCCGCCGACTTTAGCAGACCGGGCGGGTCCGGCCGCAGCCGCTGCGCGCCGCGCCGGGCTTGGCAAGCGCGACGATCGTGCGACAATGCGCCGGCCAAGGCCCCGTAGCTCAGCTGGATAGAGCGGTCCCCTCCTAAGGGACAGGTCGTGCGTTCGAATCGCGCCGGGGTCACCACACAGTGGCAATCGCGCAGCCGTCGCGGTCGCTGCAGACGTTCGCTGCGCGCGCCATCGGCAGCAGTGCCGTCGATGCAGGCGAAATGCCGCGACTGCGGATAACGCGTTCTACACCCTATGCCGACGCGATCTGAGCGCCGTATTGCGTAGCCTGTGCAGGCCCGCCAATGCCGCAACGCCTTCGTTGCGCCGCGCTTGCCGCTGCTGGCCTGGATCGCGTACGCGACCTGACGGCGGCATTGCAGATGCGGGCTCGTTCCTCCGGTCGCCCGAGCGCGGCCGCACCCACTCGGCACCGTACGAATGCCAAAGCAGGAGTCAGCCACATGCGCAAGCACATGAGCAAGACGTTGAAAGTCGCGTTGATCGGTTCGGTTCTGGCCGCCCTGGTCGCCTGCCACCGCGATGGCGACCAGCCCACGCACGAACAGACCGCAACGCCGCCACCGGCCGCCGATGGCAGCACCGCCCCGGCCGCCGGTCAGGACGCAGCCACGCCCCCGGCAGCCGGCACCACCGGGGATGCGGCGATGGGCAGCGACGCAACCCAGGGCGCACAGCCCGCCACGCCGCCGGCCACCGATCCGCAGCAACCCACCAGCGATCCGCAGCAGCAGCCGACCACCGACAAACCGCAGCACTGAGCGCCAGGCCGCGCACGCAGCAGCGGAATCTGCGTGCGTCCGCGGCGCATGCGCCAGGCCACAGGCCATGCGCTCGCGGCGGTGCCGGCGCCACCGGCGGCAGCGCCCGATGGCGCGCGATCCCGGATGCCGCGCCGATAGTAACTTTTGCAACCGATCGACCCGGCCGCAGTGCATTCGCGGCCGGGTCGCGTGCGGCGCTTGACAGCACCCCGGCGCATGATGTCCCCTTGCCGCCATGCACCACGCCTTCGCCTTCGCCAGCTGTGTTCTTCCGCCCGCGCTGCGGCGCACGGCGGCGCTTTGCGCGGGCATTAATACCGGTATTACCATCCACACCATTCGCCCGGTGCGGCCCGTCGTTTTCGCGTAACTTTCGAAACCCACGGCCCCGCACCCGGATCAGGTTGCGGGGGAACCCGTCGGCCTGATGCGAGCGGGGCCTCTACTCCGAGGTCTCCCATGCCGTCCCCCGCTGTCGCTTCCGCACTCTCCGCAGATCCCGCGCTCGCCGCGCGCACCGCCGTCCACAAGTTCGGCGGCACATCGGTGGCCGACGCCGACTGTTATCGCCATGTCGCGCAGCTGCTGCTGGCGCGCCCGGAAACCCTGCAGATCACCGTGGTCTCGGCGATGAAGGGCGTCACCGATGCGTTGATCGGGCTGGCCGAACTGGCCGCCAGCGAGAACGGCGACTGGCGCGAACGCTGGCACGAGACCCGCGCGCGGCACCGCGCCGCGGCGGTGTCGCTGCTTGGCGAGCATGCCGGTGCCACGGTGGAATGGCTGGATGCGCGCTTCGCGCACCTGGCCGAGATCCTCGGCGCGCTGGCGGTGATCGGCGAGTTGCCGCGCGAGGTGCTGGACCGGGTGCAGGGCCTGGGCGAGGTGTATTCGGCGCAACTGCTCGGCGAGCACCTGCGCGCGCTGGGCGAGGAGTGCGCGGTGCTGGACGCGCGCGAGGTGCTGGTGGTGGACCGCGGCGAACTGGGCGTGGACGTGGATTGGGAGGCCAGCGCGGCGCGCCTGGCCGACTGGCGCGCGCAGCACCCGCAGCAGCGCGTCGTGGTCACCGGCTTCGTCGCCCGCGACCGCGCCGGGCGCATCACCACGCTCGGCCGCAACGGCAGCGACTACTCCGGCGCGATCTTCGCCGCGTTGTTCGATGCCGACGAACTGCATATCTGGACCGACGTGGACGGCGTGCTGTCGGCCGATCCGCGGGTGGTGCCCGAAGCGGTGCAACTGGAAACGCTGAGCTACGACGAGGCCTGCGAACTGGCCTATTTCGGCGCCAAGGTGGTGCATCCGCAGACCATGTCGCCGGCGATCGAGCGCGGCCTGCCGATCATCATCCGCAACACCTTCCAGCCCGAACACCCGGGCACCCGCATCACCGCCAGCAGCGCCACCAGCGGGCCGATCAAGGGTCTTACCCTGAGTCCGGACCTGGCGGTGCTGAACCTGGAAGGCACCGGCCTGATCGGCGTGCCTGGCACCGCCGAGCGCGTGTTCGCCGCGCTGCGCAATGCGCGGGTGTCGGTGGTGATGATCTCGCAGGGCTCTTCTGAACATTCGATCTGCTGCGTGGTGCGGCAGAACGAATGCGAACGCGCGCGCGACGCGCTGCTGTCGGCGTTCGCGCACGAACTGGTGCTCGGCCAGGTACAGCGCGTGCAGCTGACCACCGGCATCAGCGTGCTGGCCGCGGTCGGCGACGGCATGGCCGGTCAGCCGGGCGTGGCCGCGCGCCTGTTCGAATCGCTGGGCCGCGCCCAGGTCAACATCCTGGCGATCGCGCAGGGTTCCTCGGAGCGCAATATCTCGGTGGCGATCGACAGCGCGCATGCGACCAAGGCGCTGCGCGCGGCGCATGCCGGCTTCTGGCTGTCGCCGCAGACCTTCTCGGTCGGGGTGATCGGCCCGGGCAACGTCGGCAAGACCCTGCTCGACCAACTGCGCGCCGCCCAGCCGCAGCTGCTGGCCAAGGCCAACCTCGACCTGCGCCTGCGCGCGATCGCCTCGCGCAGCGCGATGTGCCTGGAAACCCGCGCGATCACCGGCGACTGGCGGCAGGCCTTCGCCAGCGGCCAGCAGCCCACCGACCTGGACGCGTTCACCGCGCACCTGCTGTCGGCGCACCTGCCGCATGCGGTCATCATCGATTGCAGCGGCAGCGCCGACGTCGCCGACCGTTACGCCGGCTGGCTGGCCGCCGGCATCCACGTGGTCACCCCGAACAAGCAGGCCGGGGCCGGGCCGCTGGCGCGTTTCCACGCGATCCGCGCCGCCGCCGCGGGCAGCGGCGCGCGCTTCCGCTACGAAGCCACGGTCGGCGCCGGGCTGCCGGTGATCACCACGCTGCGCGACCTGGTCGATACCGGCGACGTGGTCACCGCGATCGAAGGCATCTTCTCCGGCACCCTGGCCTGGCTGTTCAACAAGTACGACGGCAGCGTGCCGTTCTCGCAGCTGGTCACCGATGCGCGCGGCATGGGCTATACCGAGCCGGATCCGCGCGACGACCTGTCCGGCACCGACGTGGCGCGCAAGCTGGTAATCCTGGCGCGCGAGGCCGGGCGCGAGCTGAGCCTGGAGGACGTAGCGGTGGAGAGCCTGGTGCCGGAAGCGCTGCGCCAGGCCAGCGTGGAGGATTTCATGGCGGGCCTGCATGAAGTGGACGCGGTGTTCGCGCAGCGCCTGCAGGCGGCCAGGGCGCGCGGCTGCGTGCTGCGCTACGTGGCGCAGCTGACCCCGGAGCGCGCGCCCAGCGTCGGCCTGGTGGAATTGCCGGCCGAACATGCCTTCGCCAACCTGCGCCTGACCGACAACGTGGTGCAGTTCACCACCCGCCGCTATTGCGACAATCCGCTGGTGGTGCAGGGTCCCGGCGCCGGTCCGGAAGTCACCGCCGCCGGCGTGTTCGCCGACCTGTTGCGGGTGGCG
>NZ_CAPJ01000099.1 GCF_000331775.1 Xanthomonas translucens pv. translucens DSM 18974 | reverse complement strand
TGGTCGAGGTGCGCCTGCGCGACGGCGCCGGCGACCGCTGCCTGGCGCGCGGCGTCAGCCAGTACTCCGCCGCCGACGTGCGCCGCATCGCCCGCCGCCACTCGCGCGACATCGAAGCGATCCTGGGGTATAGCTATGGAGAGAATGTGATTCACCGCGACGATCTGGTTGTTGTTCGGGACTCGGGACTCGGGCTCGGGACTCGGGACTCGGTGTGAGCGTGGCCGGTCGGCGCATGCGCAGGCCGACACGCCATTGCATCGCGCACCTTCGACAAATGCGAGAACGCGTCTGACGTTTTTCGCTTCGACGGCTTGACAGTCCTTACCGCCCGCGCAGACTTTTGCGAGTCCCGAGTCCCGAGTCCCGAGTCCCGAGTCCCGAGTCCCGAGTCCCGAACCAACTGGAACCATCAATGAGCACGATCCGAACCCAAGCCCTGCACTGCCGCGACGCCGCGCAGGCGCTGGCGCAATTGTCTGCCGCGGCCAAGCAGGCCTTGCTGGAGGCGATGGCGGCGGCGCTGGAAGCGGATGCGGAGGCGATCCTCGCCGCCAATGCGCGCGATCTGGAGGCGGCGCGGGCCAGGAATGTCGGCAACGCCATGCTCGACCGGCTGGCGCTGGACGGCAAGCGCCTGGCCGGCGTCGCCGCGGCGCTGCGCGAGGTGGCGGCGCTGCCCGATCCGGTCGGCCAGGTCACCCGCGACGACGTGCGCCCGAATGGTATCCGCGTGCAGAAGGTGCGGGTGCCGCTGGGCGTGATCGCGATGATCTACGAGTCGCGCCCGAACGTCACCGCCGATGCCGCGGCGCTGTGCATCAAGGCCGGCAACGGGGTGATCCTGCGTGGCGGCTCGGAGGCGATCCATTCCAACACCGCGATCGCCGCCGCGCTGCGGCGCGCGTTGCGCGAGGCCGGGATCGGCGAGGACGCCTTGACCCTGGTAGAAGACCTGCGCCGCGAGACCATGCTGGAACTGCTGCAGCTCAACGACATCGTCGACCTGGCGATCCCACGCGGCGGCGAGGGCCTGATCCGTTTCGTCGCCGAGCATGCGCGGGTGCCGGTGATCAAGCACTACAAGGGCGTCTGCCATCTGTTCGTGGACGCCTCGGCGGACCTGGCGCTGGCGGTGAAGCTGCTGGTGGACGGCAAGACCACGCGCCCGGCCGCGTGCAATTCGCTGGAGACGCTGCTGGTGCACGCCGATATCGCCGCGCGCTTGCTGCCGCTGGCGGCGCAGGCGCTGCAGCAGCGCGGCGTGGCCCTGCGCGGCGACGACGCCAGCCGCAAGCTGCTGCCGGACATCGACGCGGCCAGCGATGCCGATTACGCGGCCGAATACCTCGACCTGATCCTGGCGATCCGGGTGGTGCCGGACCTGGACGCGGCGATCGCGCACATCCGCCACTACGGCTCGGACCACACCGAAGTCATCGCCACCGCCGATGCGGCCAACGCCGAAGCATTCGTGCATGCGCTGCGCGCAGCGGTGGTGATGGTCAACGCCTCCTCGCGCTTCTCCGACGGCGGCGAACTCGGCCTGGGCGCGGAGATCGGCATCTCCACCACGCGCCTGCACGCCTACGGCCCGATGGGCCTGGAAGCGCTGACCGTGGAGCGCTTCGTGGTGCGCGGCGAGGGCCAGGTACGGCACTGACAGGCTGCGATGTCCGGCGCTGACCCACCCCCAGAAAACTGGGGCAATCTAAAGTAGAGACTTCGGCACCCTGGGCCCCCGTAGCAGACGAGGATTGACCGGATGAAGAAGTCACGGTTTACCGAGCAACAAATCGCCTACGCACTCAAGCAGGCCGAGCTGGGCATGGCGGTTGGCGAGATCTGCCGGAAGATGGGCGTGGCCGAGGCCACGTTCTATGTCTGGCGCAAGAAGTACGGTGGACTGGGGCCTTCAGAGCTGAAGCGGCTGCGCTTGCTGGAAGAAGAGAATCGCAAGCTCAAGCAGCTGGTTGCGGATCTGAGCCTGGACAAAGCGATGCTGCAGGAGGTGGTCACAAAAAAGCTCTGCCGACCGACAATGCGCTGGTGGAGAGCTTGAACGGCCGGTTGCGGCAGGAGTGTTTGAACGAGCATTGGTTCTTGTCACTGGCCGACGCGCGGAGCAAAATCGAAGCGTGGCGGCGCTTCTATAACGAGGAGCGGCCGCACAGTGCACTGGTATGGAAAACCCCTGAGGAATTTGCCCGAGAATACGGGTCCCAAGCGAATTCACAGGCGCAGTAGAAGGTCGGATTTTCTACTTTCAAATGGCACAGCAATCGGGGGTGGGTCACCGCCTGACTCCGCGATTTCCTGAAGCAGATGCGCAGGCCCCAAGCATGCTGTCGAGACCTCATCATGCCTGTCGCGTCGACACCGCCACGTGGGGGTGGGCACCGATCCATCGGTTTGCCGGTGGGAGCGGGAGCGCCGATTCGATCATGCTGCCAACCGTGCCGCCTATCACATGCGGCGATGTTGTTGCTGGATGCATTCGCAAGCAATGATATCCTTTCGCATATGGTGAGCGTCTGCTAGCCGCCGCTACGTACTCTGTAGACAAGACAATATCCCGATCCAGGGGCGGGATAGGTCATTCGAGATAATGATCGAAACGTTCGATGGCGCATGCCGAGCTGAGCAATGTCGTCTTATGGTTCAGCGATCAGGCGCGTTCTCGTGGGTCCGTGTCATTTAAGTGCACTGAAGCATATTCCAGATCGAGAACGGCAGGCGTCATCGCCGATCTTTCGCCTGGCCATGCGCGTCTTGTGCGCGACAGCCATGTTCACTCCGTTTTCTTTCCGGTATTCATCAAAATGCATCTATTTTCAAAAGCCACACTGGCAGAAAGCCGTCTGTACCCCAGCGGTCTTACTCCGTTAAGTGGTTCTGTCATGACATTGAGCATCGGTCTATTGCTCGCTGCGCCGGTACATGCACAGCAGGCGCCGTCGTCGCAGACAGCGCCCTCGAGCAATGCCAGCATTCCGGTGGATCTGGACATGGTGGAGGTGCGCGGCGTGCGTGCCAGCCTGATCAAGTCGCAGTCGATCAAGCACGATGCCGAGCAGGTGGTCGATTCCGTCAGCGCCGAGGACATCGGCGCGCTGCCCGACCGCAGCGTCACCGAGACCCTGCAACGGGTCAGCGGTGTGACCATTGATCATTTCATCGCGCGCAACGACCCCGACCATTTCTCCGCCGAAGGCAGCGGCGTGATGATCCGCGGCATGACCCAGGTGCGCGGCGAGCTCAACGGCCGCGACAGCTTCAGCGCCGCCAGCGGCCGCGGACTCAGCTTCGAGGACGTGCCGGCCGAACTGATGGCTGGCGTGGACGTGTACAAGAACCCATCGGCCGAGATCATCGAGGGTGGCCTCGGCGGCACGGTCAACCTGCGTACGCGCATGCCGTTCGATCAGCCCGGCCGCACCATCGCGTTCAACGCAGACGCCAATGAGGGCGATCTCGGCAAGACACCCAAGCCGTCCGGTTCGTTCCTGTTCAGTGATCGCTGGGCTACCGGCCTCGGCGAAATGGGCTTGATGCTGGATGCGTCGTACTCGTCGATGGTCACGCGCAGCGATGGCATCCAGGTGGAGCCGTTCGTGCGCCGTACCGATCCGGCGTTGCTGGCAGGGACGCAGTTTTACAAAGTGTATGTGCCGGGCGGGCTCGATTGGCGACAAATGCTGTCTGAGCGCAAGCGCAAAGGCCTGGCCGGGGCGTTCCAGTGGCGGCCCAGCGAAGACACGGAACTCTACCTGCAGTACATGCGGTTTGTCTATGGCATGAACTGGGGGGATCACGCTGCAGTCTTCAACGATCAGAGTAATGCGATCAGCCCCGTGCCGGGAACAGTGTTTTCCTATAATAATGAAGGCCGCTTTTTGAGGGGGCAGCCCGGATCGAGCTTGTGGCGCGGGCAGAGTGCCGACAATGACATTGTGCGCTTCAATACCCAGAATCGCTACGCCCAAAAAACCACCACGACCGCTGATCTGGCTGGCGGCTTCACCCATCGCCTGACCGACAGGTTGAGTATGCGCGGCGATATGCAGTTGGTGCAGTCCCACAACGACACGTTGGATTTTTCCCTGTTCAACACGATCTACCTGCCGGGCCTGACGGTCGATCTGAGCGGCAGGTACCCGGCGGCCACGATAGCCGATACCAGCTACATCGCTGACCCGTCAAATTATTTCTGGAGAGCGGCGATGGATCATCTTGGGCAAAACCATGGTCGTGAACTGGCCACGCGCTTCGATCTTGAATACACATACGACGGCCATTGGTTGCGCAGTTTCCGCGCCGGCATTCGCGCTACAGATCACAACCAGACCAACAAGAACACACGCTACAACTGGGGCGTGATTTCCGACATGTCGGCTCCCGTCCCCGGTGCCGCCAACGGGCTGGCCGATCTTGCCGATTACATGACCGAGTCCTCGTCGTGGTACACCTTGTCGAACCTGTTTCGGGGCAAGGCGAATGTACCCGGACAGTTGTATTTCCCCAGCGACGCTGCGGTGAAGGATTATGCCGGTACCACGAAGCTGATCGAGCAGATCGTCGCACTGCGTGGCACCGGCTGGTCGCCGGTTAACTACCGCTTGAAGGATGTCAACCACCAGCTCGAGCGCACTCAGGCTGCGTATGCGGCGCTGTACTTCGGCAACGAGGATCAGCTGGGGCTGCCCGTGGACGGCAACATCGGCGTGCGCGTGGTGCAGACCAAGACCGAAGCCGATGGTTATGGCCAGTTTCCTGATCTCTCCGGGAGCACGGGATCGGAAGCGCTACGCAAGCAGTACACCGGCCAGTACTTTGCCAACAGCGCGCAGGGCAGCTACACCAACGTGCTCCCGAGTTTCAATATGCGCTTCAAGTTCTCCGATGCGCTGCAGTGGCGCATCGCTGCCTCGAAGGCGATGGCGCGACCGGGCTACGACCAACTGCAGGCGTATCTGCTGCTCGCTGCGACGGTCCAGGACGGCGTGGTGACGCGATGGACCGGCACCTCGGGCAATCCGAACTTGAAGCCGATGCAGGCCAACCAGTACGACACCGCGCTGGAATGGTACTTCGACAATAGCGACATGATGTATGCCACCGTGTTCTACAAAGACGTGAAGGATTACTTCTCCAGCCAGACCGTCAGCGAGGTCTACGATGGGCGGCCGTGGCTGGTGACCCGCCCCTATAACATGGACAAGGGGCGCATCCGCGGCTTCGAATACGGCTACACCCAGTTCTTCGATTCGCTGCCGGGCTGGATGAGCGGCTTCGGTGTCAATGCCAACTTCACCTTCGTCGACAGCAGCGGCGGGATCCATCGCGCGACGGATCCCAACGCCGGCACCACCGCCGGTGGCGTGCGCCTGCCCTTGGATGGATTGTCACGGCGTAGCTACAACCTGGCCGGGATCTACGAGAAGGGGCCGCTATCGGTTCGCCTGGCCTACAACTGGCGATCGCGCTACCTGTTGACCGCCAGCGACGTGATCACCAAGCTGCCCGCTTGGGCGGACGATTTCGGGCAATTGGACGGATCGTTTTTCTACCGTTTCACGCCGCACGTGCAACTGGGCGTGCAGGCCAATAACATAACCAACTCGATGACTAAGGTATTGATGGGGCCGACCTCCTATAGCGATGGCGAGGTCGACCACCACCTGTATACCCGCAGTTGGTTCGTCAACGACCGCCGCTATTCCCTGGTGTTGCGCGCCAACTGGTAACGTCCGCAGCGCTCGTTACCGGCCCGCATGCGGCGATTGCATGGGCGCGTTTCCGTACGCGTCGACCGCGCGTTCAATGTGCGCTCGCCGATTGACGGCACGGACGTTTCCCACCCCTGCTCACCGACAGTCTGGCTTTCCGCATGTGGGAAGCGTACTTCAGGCCTGGAGCAATGTGTCGGTGTGGGGCGTCTTCGCGTCGCTGTCTGCCATCTCCGGTCGCTTCCATTCCATCTCATGCGCAGCAACACGACGCCGTAGCGTCTGGCGTAGCGGCGACCCGCGGGAGCGCGGTGCACGTCACCACCACCCGTCGCAGCGTGACCAAGGTGTGGTGGCTCAGGGCCTCATGCAGGAACCCGCTTGCGGACATGATCGACGTCGGCCCGACCGGATGGAGATTGACGCCGCAACAGCAATACATGTTTCCTGTGGGGGGATTCATGGCGTTGCAGTCCCGCTACGTTCCGTGCCGGCGGAACCGGCAGTGGTGCGTTTGCGCGCATCCGGCCGTAGCCTGCCGCGTATCGCCTTGCCATTGCTGGCGCGGTGTGTTGCGGATGCAGGCGCGCACGCCATCTCAGGCGCATCGCCGCTTACGCCGCACGCTGCGCGCCGTCCGTGTTTTTCTGCTTGTTGCCGCTCTTGCTGTGCGTGGTGGCGAGCGGGGCGGGCGAGTGGCTGACCTGCCAGTGGTGCCGGGTCGCCATCGGTGGCGGCCTCGTCAGCGAGCTGTCGCTCCCTTCGGCGCAGAGGTTGCGGTGCGCGTGCAATGATGTCAGTGGGCCTTGGCGCCCGGATGCGGTACCGGTGCGCCGGATCCGGTTGACAGGCCGGATCGGTGCAGCCGACCAGATCCTGATGGGTATCGAGGCGTTCGCGGTCAGCTCCGCGCACAAGGGCCGACGTTGGCAGTGATCGGCGGCGACGCGTATCGCCTCGGCAGCCAGCATGCGGCTACCGGCGATGCAACATGTGCGCGGCAGCGCCCATATGGTCTACGACCGCGTCGAGGAAGGCTTCTAGGATGCCGACCAATGGCGGTTCCAGCGCAACTGGAACAGCGATTAGACCGACTACGGTGTCAATTTCTCCGACGTGCCGCTAGTGCTGAAGATCGCGCTGGCCACTTCTGACACCTTGGCGCCGTCATCCGCTACAGAGGGAGTGAACATGCACAATTCGAACCGCCGCGTCCGTCTGGCGCTGAAGCCGCTGCCGCGCCTGCTGGCCCTGTCGCTGGCCGTGCTCGCCGCCGGCGCGAATGCGCAGGAAGTGAAGCAGGACGCCGACGGC
This sequence comes from Xanthomonas translucens pv. translucens DSM 18974, assembly GCF_000331775.1. The sequence goes on along the minus strand of NZ_CAPJ01000099.1, from coordinate 6,543 downwards.
ATCACCGTGCACCCCAGCGCCAGGGAGACGGCGCCGGTGCGGCTGCAGGTGGTGGACAGCGGCATCATCCGCGTCAGCGCCGATCCAGACGGCGACTTCAAGCGCACCTCGAGCCTGATGCGGGTGCCGGTGCAGGGCGACACCGCCTACCAGTTCGACGTGCAGGGCGACACGGTGCGGATCAGGACCGCCAAAATCACCGCGCAGGTGTCCACGCGCGATGGCCATGTCAGTTTCGCCGATGCCGCCGGCAAGCCGCTGCTGGCGGAAGTGGCCGGCGGGCGCAGCTTCGCGCCGCTGAAGGTGGAGGGCAAATCCTACCTGAGCACGCGCCAGCGCTTCGCCTCGCCCGACGACGAAGCCTTCTACGGCTTCGGCCAGCACCAGCAGGGCTGGATGAACCAGAAGGGCCGCAACGTTGAGCTGCTGCAGAGCAATATCGACATGGCGGTGCCGTACCTGGTGTCCAGCCGCAACTACGGCATTGTGTGGGACAACAACTCGATTACCCGCATGGGCGATCCGCGCGGCCTGCAGCCGCTGCAGGCCGCGCTGAAGTTGTACGACGCCAAGGGCAAGCCGGGTGCGCTGACCGCGCGTTACTCGGTCAGCGGCAAGCAGGTGCTGGAGCGCCGCGAGCAGGAAATCAACTACCAGTACCTCAAGGACCTGGCCAAGTATCCGGCCAAGGCCAAGCCCAGCAACAAGCGCCGCATGCAGGTCAGCTGGGAAGGCGAGATCGAGGCCAGGAGTGGCGGCGAGCACAGCTTCTCACTGTACGCCAGCGAGTACGCCAAGCTGTGGGTCGACGGCAAACTGGTGGTCGATCGCTGGCGCCAGAACTGGAACCCGTGGCACAACGAGTTCACCCTCGCGCTGCAGCCGGGCCAGCGGCACAAGCTCAAGGTCGAGTGGAGCCTGATCGATCCCAGCTACATCGCGCTGCTGCACCGCGACCCGCTGCCGGCGGCCGAGGCTAAGGACCTGTCGCTGTGGTCCGAGGCCGGGCAGATGATCGACTATTACGTCGTCGCCGGCGCCGACGCCGACCAGGTCATCGCCGGGTATCGCGAACTGACCGGCAAGGCGGTGCTGCTGCCGAAGTGGGCTTACGGTTTCTGGCAGAGCCGCGAACGCTACAAGCGCCAGGACGAACTGGTTGCCGCGCTGGCCGAGTATCGCAAGCGCAAGCTGCCGATCGACAACATCGTGCTCGACTGGTCGTACTGGCCGCAGGACGCATGGGGCTCGCACGAGTTCGACAAGGCGCATTTCCCCGATCCGGACGGCATGGTCGCGTCGGTGCACGCCATGCACGCGCAGATCATGATCTCGATCTGGCCCAAGTTCTATCCGACCACCGCCAACTACAAGGAACTCGACGCCGCCGGGCACATGTACAAGCGCAACGTCGAAGTCGGCGAGCTGGACTGGATCGGCAAGGGCTACAGGAACTCGTTCTACGACCCGTACTCGGCCGAGGCGCAGGCGATCTACTGGCGGCAGATCAACGACAAGCTCAACAGCAAGGGCTTCGATGCCTGGTGGATGGACGCCGATGAGCCGGACGTGCACTCCAACCTGGACATCGGCGAGCGCAAGGCGCGGACCACGCCGACCGCGCTGGGCCCGTCCACCGAGTTCTTCAATTCCTATCCGTTGCCGCACACCCATGGCGTCTACGAGGGCGACCGCGCCGCCGACGGCAAGCGCGTGTTCATCCTCTCGCGCAAGGGCTATGCCGGCACCCAGCGCAATGCGGTGGCGGTGTGGAGCGGCGACATCGTCTCGCGCTGGGACGACATGCGCGACCAGATCTCCGCCGGCGTCAACGTGTCCATGTCCGGCCTGCCCAACTGGACCTTCGACATCGGCGGTTTCGCGGTGGAGAAGCGCTATGAAGACCAGGATCCGGCGCACCAGAGTGAATGGCGCGAGCTCAACACGCGCTGGTTCCAATTCGGCGCGTTCGTGCCGCTGTTCCGCTCGCACGGCCAGTTCCCGTTCCGCGAGATCTGGAACATCGCCCCGGAAGGCACGCCGTACTATGCGAGCATGGCGTACTACAGCCGCCTGCGGTATGCGCTGCTGCCGTACATCTACACCCTCGCTGGCGACACCTACCATCGCGACGGCAGCATGATGCGCGGCCTGCCTATGGACTTCCCGCACGATCCCAAGGTCGCCGCCATCAACGACGAGTACCTGTTCGGACCGGCGTTCCTGGTCGCCCCGGTCACCAGCTTTGGCGCCACCTCGCGTCAGGTCTACCTGCCGGCTGGGACCTCGTGGATCGACTTCAACAGCGGCAAGCGCTACGACGGCGGCCAGAGCATCGACGCCGCCGCGCCGCTGCAGCGCATGCCGCTGTTCGTGCGCGCTGGCGCCATCGTGCCCACCACCACCGTGCAGCAATACGTGGACGAGGTGCCGAACGCGCCGCTGACCGTGGTCGTCTACACCGGCGCCGACGGCCAGTTCTCGCTGTACGAGGACGACGGCAAGGACTATGGCTACGAGAAGGGCGAATTCAGCCGCATTCCGCTGCGCTGGGATCAGGCCAGGGGCGTGCTGAGCATCGGCGCGCGCGAGGGCCGCTGGCCGGGCATGCTGGCCAAACGCACCATCAACGTGCGCTTCGTCGATGGAGTGCGCGAGGAGACCGGGGCGCTGGAGCCCAAGGCCGATGCCAGCGTGCAGTACAGCGGCACGCCGCTGAGCGTGGCGCGCAAGGCGGCGGAGGGCGCCTTGCGCAAGGGCAAGACGAAGTGAAGGCCGTGGCCTACGCCAATCCGCGCGGGGACGCAGCGTGAGCATCGGGCTGACCCGCCGCGCACTGTGCAAGGCGATCGGCGGCGGCCTGGTGGCCCGGCTTGCCGTGCCGGTCGCCGCTGCCGCTGCCGCTGCCGCCGAGCGCACCCGGTCGGCGGATCCGGATCCGGCTGTAGATCCGGCCGCGCTGACCCTGTGGTACCCGCGCCCGGCCACGCAGTGGGTGGAGGCGCTGCCGGTCGGCAATGGCCGGCTCGGCGCGATGGTGTGGCGCGGCATCGCCCACGAACGCCTGCAGTGTGGTGCACCTGTCCTGCGATCACCCCGGCCGCATCGCGCTGCGCATCGGCATCGACAGTCCACAGGCGGGAGAGGTCACGCACGAGCAGGGTGCGCTGCTGTTGGCCGGGCGCAATGCCGGTTTCGCCGGTATCGAGGGCCGATTGCGCTTCGCCTTGCGCGTGCTGCCGCGCGCCTCCGGCGGGACCACCCGCATCGAGCGCGGACGCAAACGAACTACTGGCCCAGCGAGGCCAATGCCTTGCACGAATGCGTGGAACCGCTGGAGGCGATGCTGTTCGATCTCGCCGAAACCGGCGCGCACACCGCACAGACGATGTACGCCGCGCCGGGCTGGGTGGTGCACAACAACACCGACCTGTGGCGCCAGGCCGGGCCGGTCGACGGGGTGAAGTGGAGCCTGTGGCCAATGGGCGGCGTGTGGCTGCTGCAACAGCTGTGGGGCCGCTGGGACTATGGCCGCGATCGCGCCTGCCTGCGGCGCATCTATCCGCTGTTCAAGGGCGCGGCCGAGTTCTTCGTCGCCACCCTGGTGCGCGATCCGCAGAGCGGGGCGATGGTGACCAATCCTTCGATGTCGCCGGAGAACCGGCATCCGTTCGGCGCCGCACTGTGCGCAGGACCGGCGATGGACGCGCAATTGTTGCGCGATCTTTTTGCGCAGTGCATCAAAATGGGCGTCTTGCTGGGCGTGGACGCGGCCTTCGGCGAGCGCCTGGCGACGCTGCGCACGCCGCTGCCGCTGGACCGCATCGGCCGCGCCGGGCAGTTGCAGGAGTGGCAGCAGGACTGGGGCATGCAGGCCCCGGAACTCCACCATCGCCACGTCTCGCATCTGTATGCGCTGCACCCGTCCAGCCAGATCAACCCGCGCGATACCCCGGCGTTGGCCGCCGCAGCGCGGCGCTCGCTGCAGCGCCGCGGTGATAGCGCTACCGGCTGGGCTCTTGGCTGGCGCCTGAATCTGTGGGCGCGGTTGCACGACGGCGAGCACGCGCACCGTATCCTGGCACTGCTGCTGTCGCCGGAGCGCACCTACCCGAATCTGTTCGACGCGCATCCGCCGTTCCAGATCGACGGCAACTTCGGCGGCATCGCAGGCATCACCGAAATGCTGCTGCAGAGTTGGGGCGGCAGCATCCGGCTGTTGCCGGCGCTGCCGCAGGCCTGGCCCCAGGGGCAGGTGCGCGGTCTGCGCGTGCGCGGCGCGGCCGGCGTCGATCTGGCCTGGCGCGACGGCCGCCTGCAGTACGCGCGACTTAGCAGCGAGCGCGGCGGGCACTACACTTTGGCTTACGGCGGGCAGACCCTGACCGCCGACCTTTCTTCTGGAGCGACGATGGAACTGGGTTTGCACGACGATCGGCTGGTGTGGGAGTGAGTCTGTACATCGGCCTGGACGTGGGCACGCAGAGCGTCAAGCTGCTCGCCTACGATGCGGATAGCCGCCGCGTGGTCGCCACGCACGGCCATGCGCTGGACCTGATCAGCCGCGACGACGGCACCCGCGAGCAGCAGGCGCAGTGGTGGATCGACGGCATCGTCGCCTGCTTCGCCGCGCTGAGCTCCGAGCAGCGCGCGCAGGTGCGGGCGATTTCGGTGTCCGGGCAGCAGCACGGCTTCGTGCCGGTGGATGCGCAAGGGCGGGTCACCGCGCCGGTCAAGCTATGGTGCGACACCAGCACCCAGCTGGAGTGCGAGGAGATCATGCAGGCGGCCGGAGGGGAACGGCGCTGCGTGGAACTGGCCGGCAACCCGGTCCTGGCCGGCTACACCGCCTCCAAGCTGCCGTGGACGCGCAAGCACCGCAGCGACGCCTACGCGGCGATGACCTCGGTGCTGCTGCCGCACGACTATGTCAATTTCTGGCTCACCGGCGAGCGCTACACCGAGTTCGGCGACGCCTCCGGCAGCGGCTGGCTGGACGTGCGCAGCCGGCAGTGGTCGGCGCCGCTGTTGCAGGCGATCGATCCGCAGCGCGACCTGGCCGCGGCGCTGCCGCCGCTGGTACCGACCGAGACCACCTTTGCCCTGTCCGCCGCGGCGGCGCAGACCCTGGGGTTGCCGCGCGAGGTGCGCGTGGCTACCGGCGGTGGCGACAACATGATGGCCGCGATCGGCACCGGCAACGTGGTGCCGGGACGGCTGACGATGAGCCTGGGCACGTCCGGCACGCTGTTCGCGTATGCCGATCGGCCGGTGGTCGACGCTGCCGCGCGTTGGGCCGCGTTCTGCTCGTCCAGCGGCGGCTGGCTGCCGCTGATCTGCACGATGAACTGTACCGTGGCCACCGAGACCATCTCGCGCCTGTTCGGGATCAAGACCGGGCAGGGCGAGGCCTTGCTCGACGCCACCGCACCCGGCGCTGGCGGGCTGCTGCTGTTACCGTTCTTCAACGGCGAGCGCACCCCGAACCTGCCGGCCGCGCGTGGCTGCATGACCGGCATGGACCTGCACAACACCACTCCGGGGCATTTCTACCGCGCGGCGATGGAAGGCGCCAGCTATAGCCTGCGCAACGGCTTCGATGCCTTCGTCGATGCCGGGCTGGCGTTCGACTCGGTCTACGTCACCGGCGGCGGCGGCAAGAGCGCCGGCTGGCGGCAGCTGATCGCCGACCTGTTCGGCTTGCCGGTGCACGTGCCGGCGCAGGCCGAGGGCGCCGCGTTCGGCGCCGCGCTGCAGGCGCTGTGGGCCGACGGCCATGCGCAGGGCGACCAGGCCAGCCTGGCCGAGGTGGTGCTGCAGCACCAGCAGGACGAGGCCGCGCTGTCCGCGCAGCCGGATCCGCAACGCGGTGCGCAGTACCAGGCGCACTACCAGACCTTCCTGAAACACTTGCACGCCATTGGCCCGCTCTACGCCGGCTGACCCACTTTTTCCCCCGCAAACGCACACCAGGACGTCTTCATGAGCAACTCCTTCTACATCGGCGCCAAGGAATACTTCCCGGGCATCGGCCGCATCGCGTTCGAAGGCAAGGCCTCGGACAATCCGCTGGCATTCAAGGTCTACGACGCGCACAAGTGCATCGGCGACAAGACCATGGCCGAGCACCTGCGCTTCGCCGTCGCCTACTGGCACAGCTTCTGCGGCAACGGTGCCGATCCGTTCGGTCCGGGTACGCGCGCCTATCCGTGGGACGCCGGCAGCGATGCGCTGGGCCGCGCCGAGGCCAAGGCCGATGCGGCGTTCGAATTCTTCACCAAGCTCGGCGTGCCGTACTACTGCTTCCACGATATCGATCTGGCGCCGGACGCGGACGATGTGGGCCAGTACGAGAAGAACCTCCGGCATATGGTCGGCATCGCCAAGCAGCGCCAGGCCGACACCGGCATCAAGCTGCTGTGGGGCACCGCCAACCTGTTTTCGCATCCGCGTTACATGAACGGCGCTTCGACCAATCCGGACTTCAACGTGGTCGCGCGCGCGGCGGTGCAGGTCAAGGCCGCGCTGGATGCCACCGTCGAG
>NZ_CAPJ01000100.1 GCF_000331775.1 Xanthomonas translucens pv. translucens DSM 18974 | reverse complement strand
AGCAGGCCGCCGCCCCGGTCGCCCAGGCGGTTGCCACATCCGTACCGAAGCCGGCTACCAAGCCGGCGCCGGCCAAGTCTGTCCCAGCCAAGGCCGCCACGCCCGCCGCTGCACCGGTTTCCAAGCCGGTCGCCGCCAAGCCCGCCGCGCCTTCGGCCCCGTCACATAAGAATCCCGTGTCCGTTTCGAAATCCTCCGCGAAAACCCCCACCAAATCCGAATCCACCCCCAAGCCGCCGGTCGCCAAACCCACAGGCAAGGTCGCCGTCGCGGTGACCGCCAAGTCGAATACCCCGGCCAAGCCGGCTAAGTTCAAGGTGGTCGAGTACAAGACCGACGAGGCCACCGGCCGTCCGATCCTGCCCAAGGGCTACAAGCCGGCGTCCGACGAGGAGTACATGAGCACGCTGCAGCAGGAGTACTTCCGCCAGCGCCTGCTCAACTGGCGCGCCGATCTGGTCGAGGAGTCCAAGCAGACCATCGAGAACCTGCGCGACGAAGTCCGCGACATCGGCGACGAGGCAGAGCGTGCCACCCGCGAGACCGAGAACTCGCTGGAACTGCGCACCCGCGACCGCTACCGCAAGCTGATCGGCAAGATCGACAGCACGCTCAAGCGCCTGGATGCCGGCGACTATGGCTATTGCGTGGATACCGGCGAAGAAATCGGCCTGGAGCGCCTGGAGGCGCGCCTGACCGCCGAGCGCACCATCGATGCGCAGGAGCGCTGGGAACACCTGCAGAAGCAGCAGGGCGACTGATTCGCCAACCCTCCGCGTCTGCGTTCGCCCAAGGCCCCGCTCGTGCGGGGCCTTGCGTTTTCTGGCCGGTCGTGTCGATCCGGGCGGGCCGCCTGCCTGCCGCCAAGTTTGACATGTTGCGGGGAAGGAGCCGTCCTCGCTTCGGCTGATCCGGCCGCACGGCGCATGGCCGCGCGCCCGGATCGATCCTGCCGCGCGCGCTGCGCTAGGCGCCGAAGTACAGGCGCCCGTCGTGATAGGCGGGACACGACCAGATGCCTTTCCTGGTATAGGCCGCGCCGGTCACCTGGTATTCCCACACCAGCCCGCCGGTCTCGGCGGAGAACGCCTGCATTTTCGCCGCGTCGCAGCTGTGCAAGAGCGTATTGCCTACCAGCAGCGGCGCGGACTTGGGTACCACGTGATAGGCGAAGCCGCCCGGCGTCGCCGTTCGCCACAGCTTGCGGTAGCCCTGCGTGGGGTGCGGCGTGCTGTGGTCTGGCGGAAGGTCGAAGTCCTTCAGGGTGAACAACGATTGCACGGCGATGCCATGGGTCTTGCGCCACTGCATGCCGGCCTTGGACAGGAAATCGACCACCACGAACACCTCGTCAAGCGGGTGGCCAGCCATGCTGACGAGCGCGCGCGCTTTTTCGGCGCTGTTGCCGGAGTTGAGCGAGTCCTCGACCAGGACGATCGGCAGGTCCAGCACCGCGCCTTCGATCGCATTGCCCAGGCCGGTGGTCTTGCGGTCCTTGCGGATGATGAAGCCGTTGACCGCGCCGCGCTGTTTCGGCGCGGTCAGCAGCAGCGCGGTGAGCAGCGGGATCGCCGCCGTCTCCAGGCCGCCGAGCTGGAACGGCGCGCGCGCGGCGTTGCGTTCCCAGAACGCGTGGGCGATCTGCTCGAGCGCCTGGCGCTGCATGAACACCCGGCGCAGGTCGAACAGCCAGGTGTACGCGCGGCCTTTCTTGGTGATCAGCGGAATGTTCTCGGCCGCGGTGTGTATGAACTTCGCACCGGAAAATGCAGGCAGGCGGCGAACCTGGCGTTCCGTCGAGGACCCTGCCGCTGGTCCGGGCACAACGGTTCCAGGCATGGCTTTTGCGAACCTTTCCGCAGCGCGGCGCTGCGATCCGGCCGTGGCGCGCGCATGCGCTGCGTGCTGCGAGCGAGTGAGACGGCGTGCGTATTTCGCCGCTGGGACGCAAGGAAATCGGCGTCGCTGCAGCGCAGGCGGACGTACGCACGCGGCTCGGCGGGCCTTGTAGACAAATGTGCTGGACCTGCCTGCGCCGATGCAGGCGCAAGCCGAAAAGAGTGAGGTTGCGGGGTCACGCATTTGCCGCACACGCCGGACCGTGACCGGGTTTTTAAACGCGCCTGTCATGCCGCCGTCGCAGACTGAACTCGTGGCGAACGGCCACGCTGCCGCCGCCTGCCGATGCTCGCCAATCGCCTTTCCTGCCCGCCGCAGCGCGTGGCCGTCCTGGTCGTGCACGCTCCCGCGACATGCTGGGTCCGTGCTGCTGGCGCCGAGGGCGCTACGCAAGCCACGCCGCGCCGTTCGCCGCGGGCGCGTCGCCATCCGCGGCAGTCCGCGGACAGGTGCGCATGAGCCCCACGCCGGTGTCCGCTGCGGCGAAGCCCTCACGCGCAGGCAGGTCCCGCCTCTGGCGCTACGCGCGCTGGCCGCTGTTGCTCTTGCTGGTGCTGCTGGCGGTGCTGGCGCTGGGGCCGCGGGTCAGCCCCGCGCTGCCGCAGATCGCGTTGCCGGCGGTGCCGCAGGATCCGCTCGCGCTGCAGGCCTGGCTGGACGCGCGCGAACGGGCCACTGCCGGCCTGCGTGCGGACAATCAGGCGCGCATCGTCTGGGCCGACCCGGCGCATCCGGGACGGCGCGACTGCGCCATGGTCTATCTGCACGGCTTCACCGCCAGCCAGGGCGAGGGCGCGCCGACCCATCGGCGTCTGGCGCGCAGCTTCGGCTGCAATCTGTATCTGCCGCGCTTGCCGGGGCACGGGCTGGTCGCCGCCGACGCCTTGCGCGGCATCGATGCGCCGCGTCTGCTCGGCGGCGCCGCCGAGGCGCTGGCGGTGGCGCGGGTGCTGGGCCGGCGGGTGGTGGTGATCGGCAATTCGATGGGTGGCGCGCTGGCGCTGCAGACCGTGGCCGCGCACCCGCAACAGGTGCAGGCCCTGGTGCTGTGGTCGCCGCTGGTACGCGAGCACGGCGAGCAACTGCAGCCGATGCTGTGGCCGTGGGGCGCGCAGCTGCTGCTGTGGTTGCGCAACGGCGGCGATCCGGTCATGCGCAACCCGGTCGATAGCGGCTACTGGGCCGACGCCACCCATGTCGATGGCTACCTTGCGCTGGCTGCGCTGACCCGCGGCGGCATGCTGCCGGCGACCTATGCGCGGATCCACGTGCCGGTGTTCCTCGGCTACTACTATCGCGACGCGCAGCATCAGGACGCGGCCGTGTCGGTGGCGGCGATGCAAGCGATGTTCGCGCAACTGGGCACACCGCCGGCGTTGCGCCAGGCGGTGGATTTTGCCGGCGCCGGCAATCACGTGCTGGCCTCGCCGATCCGCTCCAAGGCGGTGCCGGCGGTGTTCGCGGCGACCTGCCGGTTCCTGGCCGGCAAGGGCGGGCTGAGCCAGCCGGCGAACGTACCCGATTGCGCCGCGGCGTGGGACGCGGATGCACGCGAGGACACCGCCGGCGCGCGCTGAGCGGCGCCGTCAGCGCACCGTCATTGCAGTTCGCGCAGGTCCAGCTTGCGCAGCTTCGGCGCTTTCCAGGCGGTGGTCGCGACCACGCCCAGGGTCACGCAGCCGCCGATCACTACGGCCGGTACCAGGCCGACCAGCCGCGCCATCATCCCGTCGTAGAACGCGCCCAGCTCGTTCGACGAGCCGATGAAGATGCCGCTGATCGAGGACACGCGGCCGCGTATCGCATCCGGCGTGGCCAACTGCAGGATGGTCGAACGCACGATCACCGATACCCCGTCGCACATGCCGTAGACCAGCAGGATCGCCGCCGACAGCCAGAAATGCCGCGACAGGCCGAAGGCGATGGTGCACAGGCCGAAGCCGGCCACCGCCAGCAGCAGGATGCGGCCGGCATTGCGCTGCAGCGGCCGCCGCGCCAGCCACAGCCCGGCCAGCACCGAACCCAGCGCCGGCGCGCCGCGCAGGATGCCCAGGCCTTCGGGGCCGTAATGCAGGATGTCGTGGATGAAGGCCGGCAGCATCGACAACGCGCCGCCGAGCAGCACCGAGAACATGTCCAGCGCCATCGCCCCGAGCATGATCTGGTTGGACAACACGAACTGCGCGCCCTCGGCGATGCTGCGGAAGATCGGCGCACACGGGCCGTCATTGACCGGCTCGGTCACGCGCAGCAGCACCAGCGCCAGCATCGCCACGCAGGCCACCGCCATCGCCACGCCGTAGGACAGGCCCTTGCCGCCCCAGCCGACCAGCACCCCGCCCAGCGCCGGCCCGATCACCATGCCGGTCTGGAACGCCACGCTGCCGACGCCGGCGCCGCGCGCATACGCCTCGCGCGGCAGCACGCGCGCGAACAGCGCGTTGTAGACCGGCGACAGGAACGCCCGCGCCGCGCCGGTCAGCGTGATCGCCGCGTAGATCGGCCACACGCCGTGCACCGGCAGCCAGCCATGGGTGAGCGCGGTCAGCACCGCCGCGGTCGAGATCACGCCCAGGCTGGCGAGCATGCCCAGCCGGCGCCGCGGCAGATGATCGACCAGGTAGCCGGCGAACGGCGCGATGCAGAAGAACGGCAGGATCTCGGCCAGCCCGATCAAGCCCAGCGAGAACGGATCGCGGGTGATCTCGTAGATGTGCCAGCCGACCGTGACCGCGACGATCTGGTAGGACAGCATCGTGCAGATGCGGTAGGCCAGCACCAGCGCGAAGCCGGGATGCGCCAGCAGCGTGCGCAGGCTCTGTGCGGGCGAGGGCGGCGGGGCGCTCATGCATGCGCGCGTGCGCTGTCCTGGATGAAGCCCAGGATCGCGGCCAGGCCGTTGCTGCGGGTCGGCGACAGGTGCTTGCCCAGGCCGATCGCGGCGACGAAGTCCGGTGCGGTGGCCAGGATCTGCGCTGCGCTGCGTCCGGAGTAGACCCGCAGCGCCAGATAGATCAATCCGGAGACGATCGCCGAATCGCTGATCGCATGGAACACCAGCCGCTGCGCATCGCCCTCGGGCACGATCCATACCATCGACTGGCAGCCGTGCAGGCGGTGCTGCTCGGTCTTCCACTCCTCGGGAAACGCCGGCAGCTTGCGGCCCAGATCGATCAAGTACTGGTAACGCTCGGACCAATCGCCGAAGAAGCCGAATTCCTCGGCGATGGCGGCCTGGGCATCGGCGGGCGTGGGTTCCAGCGGGAAATCGGTATCGGTCATCGCAAATCCAGGATCAAGCGGTAAAGCCCGGCTCCCCCCGGGAGAGGGGAGGGAGGGTACGGGCGCACCCTCGCCCGAGGGGAGAAGCAAGGGCTCAGCTGCGCTTCCAGCGTACGCCTTGCGCCGTGTCTTCCAGCACCACGCCTTCGTCGGCCAGCTCCTGGCGGATCGCATCGGCACGGGCGAAGTCGCGGTTCTTCTTGGCGGTACTGCGCGCGTCGATCAGCGCCTGGATGCGCGCGTCGTCGCCGTCGCCAACGCCGCGGTTGAACCAGGCTTCGGGCGTCTGCTGCAGCAGACCCAGCGCCAGGCCGGCGCCGAGCAGGTCGGACTTGGCCTGCTGCAATTGCGCTTGCAACTGTGCGTCGCGCGCTGCGTCGCGGCCGCCGGCCGGCGCGAGCAGTTGCCGCGCCACCGTCGCGATCCGTGCCATTTCGGCCAGCGCCTGCGGGGTGTTGAGGTCGTCTTCCAGCGCGGCCTCGATCGCCTGCGGAATCGACGCGCTGGCCTGGATCGCGTCCAGTGCGCGCAAGGTGCCGTACAGCCGGTCCAGGGTGTTCTTGCACTGCTCGATCAGCGCATCGGACCAATCCAATGGTTGCCGGTAGTGCGCGCTCAACAACGCATAGCGCAGCGCCTCCGGCGGATGCCGGGCAATCAGGTCGTGCACGGTCTCGATGTTGCCCAGCGACTTGCTCATCTTGGCGCCGCTGAAGTTGAGCATGCCGTTGTGCAGCCAGAACCGGGCGAAGGTGGCGCCGCCGTGCGCGCACTCGCTCTGCGCGATCTCGTTCTCGTGATGCGGGAATTGCAGGTCCACGCCGCCGGCATGGATGTCGATGGTCGGCCCCAGGTGCGCGGCGGCCATCGCCGAGCATTCGATGTGCCAGCCGGGGCGGCCGCGGCCCCACGGCGAATCCCAGCCCGGCAGGTCGTCGCTGGACGGTTTCCACAGCACGAAGTCGCCGGGGTCGCGCTTGTACGGGGCCACCTCGACGCGGGCACCGGCCAGCATCTCCTCCGGGTCGCGCCGCGACAGCTTGCCGTAGCCGGCGAAGCTGGCCACCGCGAACAGCACGTGGCCTTCGGCGGCATAGGCGTGGCCGCTGCCGACCAGCCGTTCGATCATCGCCACGATCTGCGGGATGTGCGCGGTCGCCTCCGGTTCCAGGTCCGGCGGCGCCACGCCCAGCGCGGCCATGTCCTGCCGGTAGAGGGCGGCGAAGCGGTCGGTGATGGTGGCGATCGGCACGCCCTGCGCCTGCGCGGCGGCGTTGATCTTGTCGTCCACGTCGGTGATGTTGCGCGCGTAGCGCAGCGCGCCGTAGCGGCGCCGCAGCAGCGCGGCCAGCACGTCGAACACCACCGGGCCGCGCGCGTTGCCGATGTGCGCGTAGTTGTAGACGGTGGGGCCGCACACGTACAGGGTGGGACCAGCGGCCGGATCGAGGGGCTCGAAGGCGTCGACCCGGCGGGTCAGGTTGTTGTGCAGGCGCAGGCTCATCGGCATCGGGCGTAGGGAAGCCTTGCGATTCTACCGGCAGCGGCGCGGAGCGTCTCATCCGTACCTGGGCCGGCCGGGCGTGCGGCGCCGCACGCCCCAATCCGGTGCAGGCCGCTGCGCGCCGCTGCGGCGTGGGCTTGCGTTCAGCCCGACGCAAGCTGCGATGCCTACACTGATCGATCTGTCCTTCGAAGCTTGGTGCCGATGCGTCCGAACCTGTTGTTGCCGCTGGTCGGCCTGTTCGCATGCGTCGTCGTACCCGCCTGGGCCCAGGACAACGAGGCGCGCAACCGCGTGGCGGTGATCGAGAACGTCAGGCTCGACTACGCGCAGGTCCTGAACGTGGAGCCGGTGTACCAGACCCTGCGCGCCACCCGCACCGAACAGCAATGCGATCCGGTGCAGACGCCGGCGCCGACGCCCGTCCCGGCCCAGCCGGAGGACGACAGCCGCTTGAACCGGTTGATGGATTCGGTGAAGGACATCTTCAGCCACCGCCACGATGCGCCCGCACCGGTGGCCGAGGCGCCGGCGCCGTCGAGCGGACGCAACTGCCGCACCATCGAGGTCGGCCGCGAGTTCCGGCGTCCGATCGCCTACGACGTGGACTACGTCTACAAGGGCACCAAGTACCGCTCGCGGCTGCCGGAGGACCCGGGCAACCGGTTGCGCATCCGCGTGTCGGTGGCGCCGTACGTGCCCGACGCGGTCCTGGTGCCGCCGCGCTGAGTGCGCGCGCTTGCGCCTGCGGCGTGCGCGTGCGAGGATGCGCGCCGATGAAAGCGAACCTGCCCCAGCACGATCTCAGCGCCGCGCGCATGGCCTCGGGCATGACATCGCGCGCGCGCCGACCGGAATCCCACATCCTGGCTGGGTAACCGGAGCGCTGCGCCGTTCGTTCTGAAAACCCAGCCTGAGGCTGGGTTTTTTCGTTTTCATACCCCGGAAAGGTTTCACCCGTAAAGAACTACAGCGCGTCCCGCGCACGCCACCGCCGCGGTGGCTCCACGCAGCAAAGGATGGATCGATGTCTCTGAAGCACTTCTTGAACACCCAGGACTGGAGCCGGGCCGAGCTGGATGCGCTGTTGACCCAGGCCGCGCTGTTCAAGCGCAACCGGCTGGGCAGCGAGCTGAAGGGCAAGTCGATCGCGCTGGTGTTCTTCAACCCGTCGATGCGCACCCGCACCAGCTTCGAGCTGGGCGCGTTCCAGTTGGGCGGGCATGCGGTGGTGCTGCAGCCGGGCAAGGACGCCTGGCCGATCGAGTTCGACCTGGGCACGGTGATGGACGGCGACACCGAGGAGCACATCGCCGAAGTGGCGCGGGTGCTGGGCCGCTACGTCGATCTGATCGGGGTGCGCGCGTTCCCGAAATTCGTGGACTGGTCCAAGGACCGCGAGGACCTGGTGCTGAAGAGCTTCGCCAGGTACTCGCCGGTGCCGGTGATCAACATGGAGACCATCACCCATCCATGCCAGGAGCTGGCGCACGCGCTGGCGCTGCAGGAGCATTTCGGCAGCCAGGACCTGCGCGGCAAGAAGTACGTGCTGACCTGGACTTACCACCCCAAGCCGCTGAACACCGCGGTGGCCAATTCGGCGCTGACCATCGCCACCCGCTTAGGGATGGACGTGACCCTGCTGTGCCCGACCCCGGATTATGTGTTGGACCAACGCTATATGGACTGGGCGGCGCAGAACGTGGCCGAGAGCGGCGGCTCGCTGCAGGTCAGCCACGACATCGACAGCGCCTACGCCGGTGCCGACGTGGTCTATGCCAAGAGCTGGGGCGCGCTGCCGTTCTTCGGCAACTGGGGCCCGGAGAAGCCGATCCGCGACCAGTACCAGCACTTCATCGTCGACGAGCGCAAGATGGCGCTGACCAACAACGGCGTGTTCTCGCACTGCCTGCCGCTGCGCCGCAACGTCAAGGCCACCGACGCGGTGATGGATTCGCCGAACTGCATCGCCATCGACGAGGCCGAGAACCGGCTGCATGTGCAGAAGGCGGTGATGGCGGCGTTGGTGCGGGACTCCGGACGCGGGACGCGGGACTCGTAAAGTCCGAGCCGGGCATCTTCGTCTTTCTTTCTTATCCAGCATTCCCCCAGGAGTTCATCCATGTCGCAATCCACCGCTTCTCCGAGTCCCGCGTCCCGCGTCCCGCGTCCCGGCAGCAAGGACATCGTCCTCGCCTTCTCCGGCGGCCTGGATACCAGCTTCTGCATTCCCTATCTGCAGGCCAAGGGCTACGCCGTGCACACGGTATTCGCCGATACCGGCGGGGTGGACGAGGAGGAGCGCGACTTCATCGAGAAGCGTGCCGCCGAACTGGGCGCGGCCAGCCACGTCACCGTCGATGGCGGCCCGGCGATCTGGAGCGGCTTCGTCAAGCCGTTCGTGTGGGCCGGCGAGGGCTACCAGGGCCAGTATCCGCTGCTGGTGTCCGACCGCTACCTGATCGTCGATGCCGCGCTCAAGCGCGCCGACGCGCTGGGCACCCGGGTCATCGCGCACGGCTGCACCGGCATGGGCAACGACCAGGTGCGCTTCGACCTGGCGGTCAAGGCGCTGGGCGATTACGAAATCGTGGCGCCGATCCGCGAGATCCAGAAGGAGCACACCCAGACCCGCGCCTACGAGCAGAAGTATCTGGAAGAACGCGGCTTCGGCGTGCGCGCCAAGCAGAAGGCCTACACGATCAACGAGAACCTGCTCGGCGTGACCATGTCCGGCGGCGAGATCGACCGCTGGGAAGCGCCCGGCGAGGGCACCCGCGGCTGGTGCGCGCCGCGCAGCGCGTGGCCGATCGAGCCGCTGACGGTGACCCTGAAGTTCGAGCACGGCGAAGCGGTGGCGGTGGACGGCAAGCCCCTGGAAGGCGCCAAGCTGCTGGCCAAGCTCAACAAGCTGTTCGCCCCGTACGGCGTGGGCCGCGGCATGTACACCGGCGACACCGTGATCGGGCTGAAGGGCCGCATCGTGTTCGAGGCGCCGGGCCTGATCGCGCTGCTGGCCGCGCACCGCGCGCTGGAAGACGCGGTGCTGACCAAGCAGCAGAACCGCTTCAAGCCGGACGTGGCGCGCAAGTGGGTGGAGCTGGTCTACGAAGGCTTCTACCACGATCCGCTGAAGACCGATCTGGAGGCGTTCCTGGATTCCTCGCAAGCCAAGGTCAACGGCGAAGTCACGCTGGAAACCCGCGGCGGCCGCGTCGATGCGGTGGCGGTGAAGTCGCCGCACCTGCTCAACGCCAAGGGGGCGACCTACGCGCAGTCGGCGGACTGGGGCGTGGCCGAGGCGGAAGGCTTCATCAAGCTGTTCGGCATGAGCTCCACGCTCTACGCCCAGGTCAACCGCGGTTGACCTGGGCGTAGAGCCCGCGCATTCCACCTAAACCCCGCGCCGTTGGCGCGCCCCTTCAACATGAAGGGGGCTCTGCTTCAGACGAGCGGATGCAGTGTTGAAGGATCCTCGATTCATGCTCGAACAGACGCTCGATCACCTGCACCAGCTGGTGTCCTTCGACACCCGCAATCCGCCGCGTGCGATCGGCACCGATGGCATCTTCGATTACCTGCGCGCGCAGCTGCCCGGGTTCCAGGTCGAGGTGATCGATCACGGCGCCGGGGCGGTCAGCCTGTATGCGGTGCGCGGCACGCCCAAGTATCTGTTCAACGTGCACCTGGACACGGTGCCGGACTCGCCGCACTGGAGCGCCGACCCGCACCGCATGCGCCGCACCGAGGACCGGGTGATCGGCCTGGGCGTGTGCGACATCAAGGGTGCGGCCGCGGCGCTGGTCGCGGCGGCCAATGCCGGCGACGGTGACGCTGCGTTCCTGTTCTCCAGCGACGAGGAAGCCAACGATCCGCGCTGCATCGCTGCGTTCCTGCAACGCCGCATTCCCTACGAGGCGGTGCTGGTGGCGGAACCCACGATGAGCGAGGCGGTGCTGGCGCATCGCGGCATCAGTTCGGTGCTGATGCGCTTCGCCGGCCGCGCCGGGCATGCGTCGGGCAAGCAGGATCCCTCGGCCAGCGCGCTGCACCAGGCGATGCGCTGGGGCGGCAAGGCCCTGGACCATGTCGAGTCGCTGGCGCATGCGCGCTTCGGCGGCCTGACCGGCTTGCGCTTCAACATCGGCCGGGTCGAGGGCGGGATCAAGGCCAACATGATCGCGCCGGCCGCGGAGCTGCGCTTCGGCTTCCGGCCGCTGCCGTCGATGGACGTGGATGCGCTGCTGGCGAGCTTCGCCGGTTTCGCCGATCCGGCCGCGGCGCAGTTCGAGGAGACCTTCCGCGGGCCGAGCCTGCCTTCCGGCGACATCGCGCATGCCGAGGACAAGCGCCTGGCCGCGCGCGACGTCGCCGATGCGCTGCATCTGCCGATCGGCAATGCGGTGGACTTCTGGACCGAGGCCTCGCTGTTCTCGGCCGGCGGCTACACCGCGCTGGTGTACGGCCCGGGCGACATCGCCCAGGCGCACACCGCCGACGAGTTCGTAACGCTGCAGCAGTTGCAGCGCTATGCGAGCTCGGTGGACCGCATCATCAACGGCGTGCGCTGAGCACGCGCCGCCGGGGCCACGGCCCTTTCATCCCGGATCACGGAACCGCCATCACCGCCATGCACGCCAACAAGCAAACCCGCCAGACCATCGTCCGCCTGCTCTCGAGCATGGCCAGCGCCAAGGAGATCAGCCAGTACCTCAAGCGCTTCTCGCAGCTGGACGCCAAGCGCTTCGCCGTGGTCAAGGTCGGCGGCGCGGTGCTGCGCGATGATCTGGAGGCGCTGACCTCCTCGTTGTCGTTCCTGCAAGAGGTCGGGTTGACCCCGATCGTGCTGCACGGCGCCGGTCCGCAGCTGGATGCGGAGCTGTCGGCCGCCGGCATCGAGAAGCAGACCGTCAACGGCCTGCGCGTGACCTCGCCTGAAGCGCTGGCGATCGTGCGCAAGGTGTTCCAGGCGTCCAACCTCAAGCTGGTCGAAGCGCTGCAGCAGAACGGCGCACGCGCCACCTCGATCACCGGCGGGGTGTTCGAAGCGCACTACCTGGATCGCGACACCTACGGTCTGGTCGGCGAGGTCAAGGCGGTGAATCTGGCGCCGATCGAGGCCAGCCTGCAGGCCGGCTCGATCCCGGTGATCACCAGCCTGGGCGAAACCCCGAGCGGGCAGATCCTCAACATCAACGCCGATTTCGCCGCCAACGAACTGGTGCAGGAACTGCAGCCGTACAAGATCATCTTCCTCACCGGCACCGGCGGGCTGCTCGACGCGGAGGGCAAGGTGATCGATTCGATCAACCTGTCCACCGAATACGCGCACCTGATGCAGCAGCCGTGGATCAACGGCGGCATGCGGGTCAAGATCGAGCAGATCAAGGATCTGCTGGACCGCCTGCCGCTGGAGTCGTCGGTGTCGATCACGCGCCCGGCCGACCTGGCCAAGGAACTGTTCACCCACAGGGGCTCGGGCACGCTGGTGCGGCGCGGCGAGAAGGTGCTGCGCGCCACCGCGTGGAGCGAGCTGGACACGCAGCGGCTGAAGTCGCTGATCGAATCCAGCTTCGGCCGCACCCTGGTGCCGGAGTATTTCGACAAGACCCGGCTGCTGCGCGCCTACGTCAGCGAGAACTACCGGGCCGCGGTGATCCTGACCCACGAGGACGGCTACACCTACCTGGACAAGTTCGCCGTGCTCGACGACGCGCAGGGCGAAGGCCTGGGCCGCGCGGTGTGGAACGTGATGCGCGAGGAAACGCCGCAGCTGTTCTGGCGCTCGCGCCACAACAACCAGGTCAACATCTTCTACTACGCCGAATCCGACGGCTGCTTCAAGCAGGAGAAGTGGAAGGTGTTCTGGTACGGGCTGGAGAACTTCGAGCAGATCCAGCACTGCGTGGCGCATTGCGCCACGCGCACGCCAACCTTGCTGGGCTGAGCGCGATGCCCCTGGACCTGCTGCCTGCGCTGTGGCGCGCCGTGCCGAGCCTGCAGGGCCGGCATGCGTCGCTGGAGCCGTTGCAGCATGCGCATGCCGAGGCCTTGCGCGCGGCGCTGCACGGCAGCGGCCTGGAGCGGCTGTGGTACACCAGCGTGCCGGCCGCGGATCAGGTCGATGGCTACGTGGCCGCGGCGCTGGACGCGCAGGCGCAGGGCCGGGTGCTGCCGTTCGTGGTGCGCGACGCGGCCGGCGCAGTCGTCGGCAGCACCCGCTGCTACGGGCTTGACCCGGAAGTGCCGACGCTGCTGATCGGCTACACCTGGTATGCGCCGCGGGTGCAGCGCAGCGGGGTCAATACCGAGGTCAAGCGCATGCTGCTGCAGTACGCGTTCGAGACCTTGCGCTGCATCAGCGTCGGCTTCGAAACCAGTTGGTTCAACCACACCTCGCGCGCCGCCATCGCCCGCCTCGGCGCCAGGCAGGACGGCGTGTTGCGCAACCACAAGCGCCACGCCGATGGCACCCCGCGCGACACCGTGGTGTTCTCCATCATCGACACGGAATGGGCCGGGGTGAAACGCCACCTGCAGTTCCGCCTGGACTCGCATACATGACTTCCAACATCTACAGCGTCGGCATCGTCGGCGCGCGCGGCCACACCGGCGCCGAACTGATCAAGCTGGTCGCCGCGCATCCGCACCTGCAGCTGGCCTTCGTGTCCTCGCGCGAGCTGGCCGGCCAGCGCGTGGCCGAGCACAGCGCCGCCTACCAGGGCGAGCTGCGCTACGAGAACCTGGATGCCGACGCGGTCGCGGCCAAGCGCGCCGACGCGGTGGTGCTGGCGCTGCCCAACGGCAAGGCCGCGCCCTACGTGGCCGCGCTGGACGCGGCGGCGGCCGAGAGCATCGTCGTCGATCTGTCGGCCGACTACCGCTTCGATCCGGGCTGGTACTACGGCCTGCCGGAACTGACCCGCCGCCGCTACGCCGGGCAGAAGCGGATCAGCAATCCCGGCTGCTACGCCACCGCGATGCAGCTGGCGATCGCGCCGCTGCTCGACCAGCTGGCCGGCCCGCCGCAGTGCTTCGGCGTGTCCGGCTATTCCGGCGCCGGCACCACGCCGTCGGATAAGAACAACCCCGAGCTGCTGCGCGACAACCTGATGCCGTACGCGCTGACCGACCACATGCACGAGCGAGAAGTGTCCATGCAGTTGGGCGTGCCGGTGGAATTCATGCCGCACGTGGCGCCGCATTTCCGCGGCATCAGCATGACCGTGAACCTGTGGCTGCAGCAACCGCTGGCGCTGGACGCCATCCAGCGCCGCTACCGCGAGCGCTACGCCGGCGAGCCGCTGATCGAGGTGCTCGACGCCGCGCCGTGGGTCAGCCGCATCGCCGGCACGCACGGCGTGCAGATCGGCGGCTTCACCCTGGCCCCGGGCAACAAGCGCCTGGTGGTCGTAGCGACCCTGGACAACCTGCTCAAGGGCGCGGCGACGCAGGCGATGCAGAATCTGAATCTGGCGCTGGGACTGGACGAGTTGGTGTCGATTCCAGTGATGGGCCAGCCGCAATGACGCTATTTGGACGGGACTCGGGACTCGGGACTCGGGACCCGGTAAAGGCAAAAGCATCTTCGGCTGACCCGCGAACCGAACGACCGCAGCCAATGGCTTTCCGAGTCCCCAGTCCCGAGTCCCGAGTCCCGAAGGAACCCCAATGACCAATCTCCTCTGGCAAAAACCCGGCGTCGCCGTCGATGCCAAGATCCAGGCCTTCCTGGCCGGCGACGACGTGATCCTGGACCGCGAATTCTTCCTGCACGACATCGCCGCCAGCGGCGCGCATGCCGAAGGCCTGCAGCGCATCGGCATCCTCTCGGCCGACGAACTGGCCGGGCTGCAGCGCGAGCTGGCGATCCTGGCCGAGGATTTCCGCAGCGGCGCGTTCGTGCTCGACGCGCGCTTCGAAGACGGCCACTCGGCGATCGAGGCGCGCCTGACCGAGCGCCTGGGCGATGCCGGCCGCAAGATCCACACCGGGCGCAGCCGCAACGACCAGATCCTGGTCGCCACCCGCCTGTGGCTGAAGGAACGGCTGGCGCAACTGGCGCAGCTGAGCCGCGAGATCGCCAAGGTCGCGCTGGACCGCGCGCAGGCCGAGCAGGCGTTGCCGCTGCCGGGCTACACGCATATCCAGCGCGCCGTGGTGTCCTCGGCGGGGATGTGGTGGGCCGGCTGGGCCGAGGCCTTCATCGACGATGCGCTCCGCGCCCAGGACACGCTGCGCCTGATCGACGCCAATCCACTCGGCACCGCCGCCGGCTACGGCGTCAACCTCAGGCTCGACCGCGAGCACACCACTGCCGCGCTGGGCTTCGCGCGCATGCAGGTCTCACCGATCTACGCGCAGCTGTCGCGCGGCAAGTTCGAAATGGCCGCGCTGGAAGCGCTGGGCAGCGCCACCCTGGACCTGCGCCGGCTGGCCTGGGACCTGTCGCTGTTCACCAGCGGCGAGTTCGGCTTCGTCGCCTTGCCGGCGCAGTACACCACCGGCAGTTCGATCATGCCCAACAAGCGCAACCCGGACGTGATCGAACTGATGCGCGCCACCCACGCCAGCGTGGCCGCGGCGCGCACCGAGATCGAGCAGCTGCTGTCGCTGCCGTCCGGCTACCACCGCGACCTGCAGAGCAGCAAGGGCGCGATCTTCCACGGCTTCGGCCGCGGCCTGGCCGCGCTGGAACTGCTGCCGGCGCTGCTGGCCAACCTGGAGTGGCGCGAGGACAGGCTGCGTGCGGCGATCGACTCGGGCATGTATGCCACCGATGTGGCGGTCGAGGCGGCGCTGGCCGGCGTGCCGTTCCGCGAGGCCTACCAGGCCGCCGCCGCGTCGGCGGACAGCGCAGGGCAGGGGCGCACGCCGGAAGGCAGCCTGGCTGCGCGGGTCTCGCCCGGTGCCGCCGCCGATCTGCGTCTGGCGCAATTGCAATCGCGCTGGGACGCGCTGGCCGGCTGAGGCAGCAGGCTGCCACGCTGGGTTTACGGGTTTTCATCGGACGGAGGATGCATGAACCGATCGACCGCGCTGCCGCAGCTAGCCAAGCGCCTTGGCTGGGCCGTGCTGGCGGCGTTGCTGTTGCCGCTGCTGCTGGCGCTGTCCTTGCCGGCGCATGCGGCAGCCGCAGATGGTGATGCGCTGAAGGTGGCGGTGTACCGGGGCAAGGCCGGTTGCCGCGGCTGTTCGGAAATGGTGGTGAAAGCCTTGCAGGGAAGCGGCCTGAAGCTCGAACTCGCCTATGTCGGCGAGCGCGAGCCGCTGAAGGTGAACGCGCGCACGCTGAGCGGATTCGACCTGTACGTCCAGCCCGGCGGCGGGCAGGACATCGCTGCCGCCTATGCCGCCATCGGCGACGATGGTGCCGACGCGATCCGCGCGTTCGTGCACAGCGGCAAGGGCTTCCTCGGCTTGTGCATGGGCGCGTATCTGGCCGACCGCGACTGGATCGGGCTGGTCGATGTGGCGCTGCAATCGGAGGTCGGGCGCCCGGGCTCGGGCATCGACGACGAAGGCGATCATACGATCGAGGTGCGCTGGGACGGGACGCTGCAACGCTTCTACTATCAGGACGGTCCGTATTTCACCGGCAAGGCCGCGTCGGGCTACGCGCCGATCGCCCACTACCGCAACGGCGACGTGGCCATGGCCCGCTACGGCTATGGCGCCGGCACGGTGCTGCTGACCGGCCCGCATCCCGAAGCCGACGCCAGCTGGATGGACGACGATGGCGGCGACGCTGCGGCGCAGGACAAGATGCGGCGCCTGCTGCGCTACTTCGCCGCGACACGCGTGGCGGTGGTGCGCTAGTGTCGGCAGCGGCCGCTGGCCGATGGTGCGGGAATGGCGCGCGGCCACGCTGGCCGGGTGGTGACCTAGTCGATCGAGGAGAAACACGATGACGTTGTATCTGGTGATGGCGATACGCAAGCCGGACTTTCCGCTGTCGGTGGTCCAGCCGCACCGCGATTTTCTCGCCGCCTTGCGCGCGCGCGGGTTGCTGGAACTGGCCGGCGGTTTCGGCGACGGCAGCGGCGGCGTCTACCTGCTGAAGAACGTCGCCAGCCTGGAGCAGGCGCGGGCGATCGTCGCCGAGGATCCGCTGGCGCTCGAGGATGCGTCCGAACTGAGCGTGCATGTATGGGACGCGCGATGAGCCGGGCGCGGCCGCGATGAGCGTGCTGACCGCTGCCGCATCGGCGTTCGTCGAGCAGGCGCTGCCGCCATGGCGACGCGCGGTGCTCAAGGTCGGCAGCAGCCTGCTCGCCGCCGACGGCGGTGGCGGGCTGTCGCCGCGTTACGCGCTGGGGCTGGCGCAGTTCGTCTCGGCCAACCTGGCGGCCGGGCGCGAATTGGTGATCGTGTCCTCCGGCGCAGTCGCCGCCGGCCGCGCGATCCTGCCGCGCGTCGCCGAGGCCGGCG
>NZ_CAPJ01000101.1 GCF_000331775.1 Xanthomonas translucens pv. translucens DSM 18974 | reverse complement strand
TTCAGCCGCGACGGGTGCTACGTGGAAGGCCCGTCGCGACTGAAGTCGCTCCCACAAAAAAGCACAGCCCGTTACTTGCTCCGCTCCAGCACCAACAGCGGATCGATGCGCACATCGAACCAATTCATCCCCCAATGCAGATGCGGCCCGGTCGCGCGGCCGGTGGCGCCGACCGCGCCGAGCACCTGGCCCTGGGCGATGCGGTCGCCGACCTTTACGTCGATCCGCGACAGGTGCAGGAAGTTGGAGCTGACCCCGTAGCCGTGGTCGAGCAGCACGGTGCCGCCGGTCAGGTACAGGTCCGGCGCGGCGAAGGTGACCACGCCGGCCGCCGGCGCCTTGACCGGGGTGCCGGTGGGCACGGCGATGTCCATGCCGGAGTGGCCGGTGCCGGGTTGCCCGTTGTACACGCGGGCATTGCCGAAGCGGCCGCTGATGCGGCCCTGCACCGGCCAGATGAAGGGCGCGGCGAAGTCGGTGCGGTCGTCGTCGCGGTCGCGCGCAGCGGTGACCTGCGCCTGTTCGCGCTTGATCCGCTCGGCGATCGCCGGCGGCGGGTTGACCGTCTTCGGCGGCACGCCATTGACGCGTTCCAGCGGCCAGTCGCGCGGGGTCACCGCGATGTCGATGGTTTCGCTGCCGCCGTCCGCGCGCTGCACCAGGAGCCGCAGCGGGCCGCGTTCGTCGCGGCCGATGCCGAACACCACGCTGCCGTAGCCGCTGACCCGCAGTGTGCGCTCGGCGTACTGCACGCGGCTGCCGGGCGCCACCTTGCCGATCACCAGCGCGCCCTGCGAGGCGCTAGCGGGGAACACGCTGCGCGGGTCGGCGCTGGCGGCGGAGCCGGTCTGGGCCTGCAGCGACGGCAGCACCAGCGCCGACGCCAGCAGGCCCAGCGCCAGCGCGGCGCCCGGCACACGTGCGGCGTGCCGCATCAGCGGTCGAACGCCAGGCGCTGCCCGTTCGGGCTGCCGATCAGGCGGGTGCCGTCCCAGGCCAGTTCACCGTTGACCCAGGTCGCGGCGATCTTGGAGCGGAACGTGCGGCCTTCGAACGGCGACCAGCCGCACTTGGACAGGATGTCCTCGCGGCGCACGGTGAAGGCGGTGTCGTCGATCAGCACCAGGTCGGCGTGGTAACCCTCGCGCAGGAAGCCGCGCTGCTGCACGTCGAACAGCAGCGCCGGCGCATGCGCGAACTTGTGCACCACCTGGGCCACGCTGAGCCGGCCTTCGTGCACCAGCTCCAGCGCCGCGACCAGCGCGTACTGCACCAGCGGCAGGCCCGACGGCGCCTGCGCATACGGCTTGCTCTTCTCTTCCCAGGTATGCGGCGCGTGGTCGGTGGCGAGCACGTCGATCACGTCCTCGGCCAGCGCGCGGATCAGCGCCTCGCGGTCGCTGGCGTCCTTGATCGCCGGGTTGCACTTGATCAGGTTGCCCAGCGCCGCGTAATCGGCGCGGTCGAAGCGCAGGAAGTGGATGCAGGTCTCGGCGGTGATGCGCTTGCCCTGGATCGGGCCGGGCGCGAACAGCGCCAGTTCGTCGGCGGTGGAGATGTGCAGCACGTGCAGGCGGGTGCCGTGCTTCTTCGCCAGCGATACCGCCAGCTGCGAGGATTTCAGGCAGGCCTCGCGCGAGCGGATGTCCGGATGCATGTCCGGGGTCAGCGCGTCGCCGTATTTTTGCTTGAACGCGGCCAGGGTCGCGTCGATGGTCGGGGTGTCTTCGCAGTGGGTGATGATCGGGGTCGGCGCGTCGCGGAAGATCGCGTCCAGCGTCTGCGGGTTGTCGACCAGCATGTTGCCGGTGGAGGCGCCCATGAACACCTTGATACCCGGTGCGGTCTTCGGGTCCAGGGTCTGGATCGCGGCCAGGTTGTCGTTGCTGGCGCCCAGATAGAAGCCGTAGTTGCCCCAGGCGCGGCCGCCGGCGGCGTCGTACTTGGCCTGCAGTGCGGCCGCGTCCAGGGTCGGCGGGTTGGTGTTGGGCATGTCCATGAAGCTGGTCAGGCCGCCGGCCACCGCGGCCGCCGACTCGCTGGCGATGTCGCCCTTGTGGGTCAGGCCGGGTTCGCGGAAGTGCACCTGGTCGTCGATCATGCCGGGCAGCAGCCAGCGCCCGGCGGCGTCGACCACGGTCTCGCCGTCGCGGGCGGCCAGCTGCGGGGCGATCGCGGCGATGCGGCCGTCGGCGATGCGCAGATCGCCCTGGGTTTCGTGGCCTTCGTTGACCAGGCGGGCGTTGACGATGAGGGTGGAGGAGGGCATTCAGTGTTTTCCTGGGCAGCGGCAGGCCGGCGGCACCGCAGGATCGGGCACCGGGTCGAACCCGCCGGGATGGAAGGGATGGCAGCGGCCGACGCGGCGGGCGGCCATCCAGCCCCCGCGCAGCGCGCCGTAGCGGGCGATGGCGGTGACCGCGTAGGCCGAGCAACTGGGCACGAAACGGCAGCGCTGCCCCAGCAGGGGGCTGATGAAGCGCTGGTACAGGTGCAGCAAGGCAATGAGAGCACGGGCGATCACCCGTCCATGATATGCCACTTGCGCAACGGGCCGCCGTTCGCCGGCCTGCCGTTCATTAGCGTGTAGACGGCGTGGTTGCCGCTGGGGGTAGGGTAGGCTATAAAGGCCCGCTTTCCCGGGCCCCGGGGAAACCAAGGAAGAGCGATTCGTGGCTGCTAAAAAACCTGCAAAGAAGGCCGTCAAGGCCTCCACCAAGAAGCCCGTCCAGCCCGTTGCCAAGAAAGCGACGGCGTCCGCTGCTGCCAAGCCGCTG
>NZ_CAPJ01000102.1 GCF_000331775.1 Xanthomonas translucens pv. translucens DSM 18974 | reverse complement strand
CGCGCCGCGCGCAAGCCGCCGAGCCAGATGGCCACGCTGTGGCGCGCCTGGTGGGCCGGCCTGGGCTGAGTGCCACGGCGCGCCCCGGTCACGCAACTCAGTCGGCGCTGCCGGCGCCGCTGTTGGCGTATTCGTAGAAGCGGTTGACCGATTGCGTGCAGCCGCTGCTGCAATACGGGCGGCCGACCGTGGAAGCTTTCCATGGCGCGCTCTTGCGCACGTGCGCGCCCAGGCTGGACTCGCGGATCACCACCTTGCCGTTGGGCGAGCTGCCGTTGACGTAGTTGGGCAGGCTGCCGACGCTCTCGTCCCAGGCGCGGCCCAGGGACACCGTGTTCGCCGCCGCGCCGCCGACCGCGTCGAAGCTGCTGGCGACGGCCAGGAAGCCGTAGCCGCTGCCGGGGCGGGTACTGGGCGCGAAGATCACCCCGCCGTTGCCGGCGCCGCGGCGCGTGGCGGTGTAGCGGATGCTGCTGCCGGAGAACACCGTCACGCTGGAGCCGAAGATGAAGTCGGTGCCGCCCTCGATGCTGCCGCCCTTGAAGAACGCCCGGATCACCTTTTTGGCGCTGGCGGCGCTGACCAGCAAGATGTCCTGGTTGCCGGTGAGCGCCACGTTCCCCAGCACCGCTTTGTCGCCGCGCAGCGCCAGCGCCACTGCGGACTGGTTGCTGCTGGCGTAGGTGCCTTCGACGTAGCTGTTGACGATCGCCAGGGTGCGCGCCTGGAACTGCGCCGCGCGCACGGTGACGGTGCCGCTGTCGGAGGTGCCGACCGCGGCCTGCACACTGCGGTAGCGGGTGGAGCCGTCGGCGGCGTTGGCCATGCCGTCGCCGAAGATGGGATCGGTTGCTCGGCCGCAGCGGAATCGCATCCCGAGGCGGCCGCTGGCAGTGCGCGCGCGGTGCAGGCTGTTGCGCTGCGCCACACTGTTGCGCGAGGCGCTGCGTGCGGATGCACAGGGCGCGTGCGCTGTTGCAGGACGCCGACACCCATGGCGCCGCTGCGCGCGCGGTGCCGGGCGGGCGCGCCTGCTTGCCGCCGCCCATCGTCACATCAGCGGCTTGTTCGCAGCGGTGCCGCCCATCGCCTGGAGCGCTGCGCCTGCGCGGACGCGGCGAGCCGCATCTGCGCTGGCGGCAGCGATGCCGCAGCCCCGTGCGGATGCCGGCGCTGCGTATGCTCGACGCGTGCGATCAGATCGGCGAATCGGCCAGTACGCTGCTGTAGGTGACGAATGCCGCGCTGCAGTCCAGCGGCTTGCCGGTTCCGGGCTGGCCCTGCAACTGCACGTCGTACTGGGTGGAAGGGGCCAGCAGGTTGGCGAAGCTGACCGGTCCGCCGCTGAAGCTGAAGTGGGTGGCCGCCGGATTGGCGTTCGGCCCGCCATTGTGCGGCGCGGCGAAGGAAATGGCGCCGCCCTCGAGCACCACGTTGTCCAGTGCGAGCGTGATCGGATAGGACAGCTTCGCGTCGCGGTAACCGTAGAAACTCAACTGGCCTGCGCCGAAGTCGCGTGAACCCAGCGAATGCACGTTGCGCAGCGTGATGTTGTCGAAACGCGGGTACGCGCTGCCGAGATCGGCATTGGCCGGCTTGCTGTAGAACGCGTCGAACACCAGCGGGCGTGCCACGTTGCGCATGCAGATGTTCTCGAAGGTGATATCGGAGACCTGGCCGCCGCGGGTACGGTCGGACTTGATGCGCAGGCCGTTGTTGGCGGCGGGGTCCTTGATCGCGTCGTTGCTGTTGAAGCCGTCGATGCTCAGGTTCTGCACCAGGACGTGGCGTATGCCGGTATCGGTTTCGCTGCCGAAGGACATGCCATGGCCGTAGTAGAACTGGTTGTTGACGAAGGCCATGTCGGTGGACGGATTACTGGATTTGGCGCTTGCGTGCGCCTTGATGGCCACGTCGTCGTCGCCGGTGCTGATGTAGGAATACGCGAGCAGCACGTTCCTGGACTGGCCGGGGTCGAAACCGTCGGTGTTCTTGGCCGTTTCCGGGGTGAAGCAGGTGGCGGGCGTGCGCTGGTCCGGCGTGCTGCCGGCCGGGCAAGCGTAGCCTGGCCGGGTGTAGACCAGGCTCGGGCTGAGGATCTTGATGCCCCAGGCGGTCACGCCGCTGACGTTGTCGGTGACCACATGGAAATTGGGCGAATTCTCCAGGGTCAGCGCATATAGGGTGAAATCCTTGCTGTTGTCGATCTGCAGCAGGCGCGGCGCGTGCTGCACCAGCCCCTGGCTCACGTTCTGGTAGGCCACGTCCCACCAGCTGCGCTTGCCGGCGTTGGGGCCTGCGGTCAGCACGCTGCCGCCGCGTCCGTCGATCTTGCCGTCGCCGACGACGCCGCTGTTGCTGATCGCGTTGCCGTAGATCAGCGGCTTGCAGGATTTGCCCTTGTCGGTGTTGGCGATGCCGCAGGTGCCCAGGCCGTTATCGTAGTCGCGCGGATTGCGCGAGCCGAACAAGGTCACGCCCTGGTCGATCCACAGCGTCACTCCGCTCTTGAGGGTCAGTGGGCCGCTGAGGAAGCCGGATGCGCCATGGGCGCCGGTCACCAGCTGTACCGCGCTGCCGGCAGGGCAATCGCTGATCGCATCCTGGATGCGCAGCGTGTCCGGCGCCGAGTAGGCCGGGTCGGCATCGATGCCGTCGAGCGAACCGCCGATCGGTTGCAGCGTCGCCGCCAGTGTCATGCACACGTTCTGCGGCAGCGTTGGCTGATCGATTGTGCCCCAGCCGGTACTGACGTTGGGTGCCTCGTCGCGCTGGGCGAGAGGTGGGCGCACGGCTGCGTTGGCATGCAGCGAGGCGATCGCCAGCAGCGGCAGGGCGAGGTTGAGACGGGACATCGCGCTTGCGGTGGTCATGAGGTGGGGTCTTCGGGTTTGACGAGGGAAGGGGAATGGAGACGCCGGATGCCTGCCCCGGCAGCCGCGCGAACGGCCGCGCGGCCGGGGCGGCGCGATTCAGTCGGCGCTGCCGGGGCCGGTATTGGCATATTCGTAGAAGCGGTTGCTGGCGTACGCGCAATCGGCGCTGCAATAAGGGCGCTTGACGGTGGACATACTCCATGGCGCTTGCTTGCGGATGTGCGCGCCAAGCAGCGAATTGCGTATGGTCACCTGGCCATTGGGCGATGTGCCGTTCACATAATGGGCGAGGTCGGGGACGCTCTGGTCCCAGGCGCGGCCCAGATAGACCGCGTTGTCGGCGATATCGCCGATCAGGTCGAACACGCTGTCGATCGCGAGAAAGCCGTTGGCGCTGCCGGGCAGGGTGCTGGGTGCGAAGATATAGCGGCCAAAATCGCCGCCCGTGCGCCTGGCGTCGTAGCGAATGATGCTGTGGGAAAACACCGCGATGCCCGGGCCGAAGATGAAGTCGTCGTCGCCCTGCACCAGGCAATTCTTGAAGTACGCACGGATCAGCGACGCGGGGTTGCTGGCGCCGACCAGCAAGGTGTCCTGGTTGCCGAGCAAGGCCACGTCTTCGAAGGCCGTCTTGTCGCCGCGCACGTTGATGGCGACGGCCGCCTGATTGGTGCCGGCATAGGTACCCTCCATATAGCTGTTGGCGATGGTCAGGTTGCGCGCCTGGAACGCGCCTGCGTTGACCGTGACCGTGGCGCTGCCGGAGGTGCCGGTCACCGCCGCCTTGGCGTTGGTGGCGCAGGGCTGGCTGGGCGTGCCGACCGGCTTTGGCGTCGGATTGGCGTTGTCGAAGCTGATCAGCGTCTCGCTGCGGGTTTCGCCGAGACCGAACAGGGTGATCGGCGGCGCGTCCGCGGGTACGCACACCAGTTCGTTGTAGGTTCCCGCTGCGAGGCTGATGTAGCGGCGCATCTTGCCGCCATCGGCGACGGCCTTGTCCACGGCGGCCTGGACGCTCCTGAACGCTGCGGAGCCATCGCTGGCGACGCGATAGTCCGCGCTCAGCAGTGCCACGCCGGCGCTCGGATCCCAGTTGTCGGTGACCAGCGCACCGATCATGCCGGCCTTGGCCAGGTAGCTGGAGACGGTCTGCTGCCGGGCGTCGGCAGCGCTCAATTGCGGCCGGTCGGCGGACCCGGTAACGGCCTGTGCGTGACCGCTGAAGACGCTGCAGATGGCCAGGAGCGCGGAAGCGTGCAACGAAGCGGAGAAATGCATGGAGGTTGCTCTTGTTCGAAGCAGGATGGCGGCGAGCATCGGTCGTTTGGCGCGGGTCTGTGCATGGCCACTGTGGATCGCCCGAAGTGAATGCATCTGCAAGTTCGTGCAGTGCGACAAGAGTGCGCTCCCCGCCGCGTTTTTTGTAATAGGTTTTGTGTTTGCAGGATATTTACCGCGAAGTTATAGCGGGTGCAGATGCAGCCGTCGTGCGTTTTCCGCGGGGAAAATGCTTTTTTCCGTGTTTTGAAGTGCACCCGCGCTATTGCCTGTGCGCGCAATCGCGTTTTCCATGTGCGGCATTGCCTGATGCGCACCACAGTGGGCATCGCCTGCATGGCCGGCTGACCATGGCGCTGCGGCGATGCTGGTTCCGGTTGCGACAGGGCGTTGGCGGATGCAGCCTGTCGCGGCTGAAGCCGCTCCTACAAGGCGCTCCGGGAGGTGCCTTGTGCAC
>NZ_CAPJ01000103.1 GCF_000331775.1 Xanthomonas translucens pv. translucens DSM 18974 | reverse complement strand
CGCCGCGCGCACCGTGTCGCGCCCGGACGCGGCGCTGCTGCCAGGCCTTGTCAACGCGCACACCCACAATCCGATGACGCTGTTGCGCGGCATCGCCGACGACCTGCCGCTGATGGTGTGGCTGCAGCAGCACATCTGGCCGGTGGAGACCGCGGTGATCGGCCCGGAGTTCGTCGCCGACGGCACCGCGCTGGCGATCGCCGAGATGCTGCGCGGCGGCACCACCTGCGCCAACGAGAACTACTTCTTCTCCGACGTGCAGGCCGCGGTGTACAAGCAGCACGGTTTCCGCGCGCGCGTGGGCACGGTGATCATCGATTTCCCGACCGCCTGGGCCAAGACCTCCGACGAATACTTCGAACGCGCCTGCGAGGTGCACGACCAGTGGCGCGACGATCCGCTGATCGGCATCGCCTTCGCCCCGCACGCGCCGTACACGGTCAACGACGCCAACTTCGAGCGGGTGCGGATGCTGTCCGACCAGCTTGACGTGCCGGTGCACCTGCACACCCACGAGACAGCGCAGGAAATCGCCGACTCGCTCAAGCAGTACGGCCAGCGCCCGCTGGCGCGGCTGGACCGGCTCGGACTGGTCAACGATCGCCTGATCGCAGTGCACATGACCCAGCTCACCGACGCGGAGATCCACCTGTGCGCCGAGCGCGGGGTCAGCGTGGTGCATTGCCCCGAATCCAATCTCAAGCTCGCCTCCGGCTTCTGCCCGGCCTGCGCGCTGCAGCGTGCGGGCGTGAACCTGGCGATCGGCACCGACGGCTGCGCCAGCAACAACGACCTGGACATGTTCAGCGAGAACCGCACCGCGGCGATCCTGGCCAAGGCGGTGGCCAACGACGCCACCGCGCTGGATGCGGCGACCACGCTGCGCGCCGCCACGCTGGGCGGCGCGCGCGCGCTGGGCTTCGGCGAGAAGATCGGTTCGATCGAGGTCGGCAAGCAGGCCGACCTGATCTGCGTGGACCTGTCGGCGCTGGAGACCCAGCCGCTGCACAACGTGCTGTCGCAGCTGGTCTACGCGGCCGGCCGGCAGCAGGTCAGCGACGTGTGGATCGCCGGCCAGCGCAAGCTCGAACAGCGCGTGCTGGTGGACATGGATACGGACGCGCTGGTCGCCAACGCGCGGCAATGGCGCGAACGCATCCGCAGCGTGCACGCCTGATCTGCTTTCCTGCCGTGCCGCGCTCCGCGCGCGGCCCAACCGAGATGCTGCCATGACCGCTTCCGCTGCCAACGCCTCCGCCAACTTCGATCAGGCCGAACTGGACAAGTTCGGCGCCCTGGCTACCCGCTGGTGGGACGCCGACGGCCCGCAGAAACCGCTGCACGCGCTGAACCCGGTGCGCCTGCGCTACGTCGCCGAGCGCCTGCCGCTGCGCGGCGCCAGCGTGCTCGACGTAGGCTGCGGCGGTGGCCTGCTCAGCGAGGCGCTGGCCAAGGAGGGCGCGCAGGTCACCGCGATCGACCTGGCCCCGGAACTGGTCAAGGTGGCGCGGTTGCACCAGCTCGAGTCCGGGGTAGAGGTCGATTACCGCCTGCAATCGGTCGAGGACCTGGCCGCCGAGCGCCCGGGCAGCTTCGATGCGATCACCTGCATGGAGATGCTCGAACACGTCCCCGATCCGGCGGCGATCGTGCGCGCCTGCGCGCGCCTGCTCAAGCCCGGCGGCCAGCTCTTCCTGTCCACGCTCAACCGCACCCCGGCCGCGTTTGCGCTGGCCATCGTCGGTGCCGAGTACGTGGCGCGGCTGCTGCCCACCGGCACCCACCGCTACCAGGATTTCATCAAGCCGGCCGAGCTGGCGGCGTGGCTGCGTCAGGCCGAGCTGCAGTTGCACGACGTCAGCGGCATGCTCTACGAGCCGTGGCGCAACCGCGCGCGGCTGTCCACGCGCACCGAGGTGAACTACCTGGCGTGTGCGCTGAAGCCAGGAAGCGGGAATGGGCAGTAGCGAATCGGCACCGCCGGCGTGCGGCGGATTTCCGCGCGCAGTGCTGTTCGACCTGGACGGCACGCTGCTGGACAGCGCGCCGGACCTGCTGGCCGCGGCCAATGCGCTGCTGGCCGAACGCGGGCGTGATGCGCTGACCCTGGAGCAACTGCGCCCGGTGGTGTCCAAGGGCTCGCGGGCGATGTTGGGCGTCGCGTTTCCCGAGCTGCCGGCCGCCGCGCGCGATGCGTTGATTCCCGATTTCCTGCGCCAGTACGAAACGCTGATCGGCCGGCATTCGCAGTTGTTCGACGGCATCGCGGCGTTGCTGCAGCGGCTGGAGGATGCAGGCTGCGTGTGGGGCATCGTCACCAACAAGCCCGAATACCTGGCGCGGCTGATCCTGCCGCAACTGGGCTGGGAACGGCGTTGCGCGGTGCTGATCGGCGGCGACACGCTGGCCGAGCGCAAGCCGCATCCGTTGCCGTTGCAGGTGGCGGCGCAGCGGCTGGGCGTGGCGCCGGAGCGGATCGTCTACGTCGGCGACGACGAGCGTGACATCCTCGCCGCGCGCGCCGCCGGCATGGCCTCGGTGGCGGTGTTGTGGGGCTATCGCCTGGAGGGCGACGATCCGCTGGCCTGGCGCGCCGATGCGCTGGTCGCCGCGCCGGCCGACTTGCTCGATGCGCGCGCCTGGCCCGGCGCGCCGCAGCTTCCCTGACCTTCCGGACGTTCCGATCGCATGAGCAGCACCTCCGCCCTGGATGCCTTCCTCGACAAATGGCGCAGCCGCTGGCCGGAATGGACGGTGGCCGAGACCTTCGTACCGGCGCCGCAGCGCACGCGTGCGGTGGCCTGGTTCGCGCTGCTGCAGGAATTCGACGACATCCTCAACATCGCCGGCGATCCGCTGCCGGCCGACGCCAAGCTGGCGTGGTGGGGCGAGGAATTGCGCAGTTGGGCCGCGCAGCGCTCGCGGCATCCGCTGGGGCGGGTGCTGGAGCCGGTCGCCGCGCCCTGGGCGGCGCTGGCCGAGGCCTTGCCGGGGCTGCTCGCCTCGCGCGCGGCCGCGGCCGATCCG
>NZ_CAPJ01000104.1 GCF_000331775.1 Xanthomonas translucens pv. translucens DSM 18974 | reverse complement strand
GTCGACCCGCCGTTCGCCGACGGGCTGTGGGATGCGGTGCTGCAGCGGCTGCCGGCGCGGCTGGCGGCCGACGCCTGGCTGTACCTGGAGTCGCCCGCCGGGCAGGCGCCGGCGCTGCCGGCGCCGTGGGCGCTGTACCGCGAGGGCGGCAGCCGCGAGGTCCGCGCTGCCCTGTATCGGCGCACCGCTGCTACACTTCCCGGCGACCTTCACGCGGTATCCAACGCATGACCGTGGCCCACAGCCGCATCGCCGTCTATCCCGGGACCTTCGATCCGATCACCAACGGTCACATCGACCTGGTCAACCGGGCCGCGCCGCTGTTCGAGCGGGTCGTGGTGGGCGTGGCGCAGAGTCCGTCCAAGGGGCCGACGCTGCCGCTGCAATTGCGCGTGGACCTGGCCCGCGAGGCGTTGGCCGGGCACCGCAACGTGGAGGTGATCGGCTTCGACACGCTGCTGGCGCATTTCGTGCGCTCGGTCGGCGGCGGGGTCCTGCTGCGCGGCCTGCGTGCGGTGTCGGATTTCGAATTCGAGTTCCAGATGGCGAGCATGAACCGGCATCTGATCCCGGAGGTGGAGACGCTGTTCCTCACCCCGGCCGAGCAACACAGTTTCATTTCGTCGTCGCTGGTGCGCGAGATCGCGCGGCTGGGCGGCGACGTGTCCGGCTTCGTGCCGCCGTCGGTGATGCAGGCGCTGGTCCAGGCCCGCCAGGCCGCGGCGCAGCGCTGAGCCGTCCGTCATTCACAAGACAACAAGGGAGCCATCCATGAAGAACACCGTACGCGTGCTGCTGATCGCCTCGCTGGCACTGGGCTTCACCGCCTGCAAGAAGGAAGAGGCCGCCGCGCCCGCCGCCGACGCGCAGACGGCGCTGGTTGCGCCGTCCAAGGACGACGACGCCGGCTGGAAGAAGTACCTGCAGGAAGTGGCGTTGCAGAACATGGGCAACATCAGCAACAGCCCGTTCCTGTACTACCTGCCGCCGGAGTCGGATGCGGATTTCCAGGCCAAGTACGATCGCCAGGTCGAAAGCGCCACCACCGCCATCGGCCGCGGCATCCAGCCGGGCAACATGCTGGCGTTCGGCTCCTCGGCCTCGGCCAAGATGGCCGACCTGATCGCCGCCGCCTTCGCCAAGGTCGAGCCGAACACGATGAAGGGCGTGCGCGTGGTCTACATCGGCAGCGCCGCCGACAACGCCCGCGTGCAGGCGGTGATCCAGCCGACCGGCGCCGAGTACATCTTCGTCGAAGCGAAGTGATGCATCGCCGGCGCGCCTGCCCGGGCGCGCCGGCCACGCCGCCTGTCGGACGGGCGTGGCGGCCATCTGCGGCGGCCACCGATGCGCTGACGCAAGGTCAGTCGCGTGTGGGATCGCCGACTGCCTGGCGAGACCCCCCAGCCATGTTCGACGACGCGCCTTGCAGGCGCCGCCGTGCATGCGTGCCTGGTCGCCGCCGCTCCAGGGCGACGCTGCGTTCCGCGCGCTCGCCGCGCCCTTCGCAGGGCCGCGCCGCGCGATCCGGTAAGATGCCCCGGTTAGCGCCGAATCCAGTGAAATGTCCCTCAAGATCAACGAGCTGTGCGTCAACTGCGACGTCTGCGAGCCGGCCTGCCCGAATCAGGCCATCGCGATGGGCGAGACGATCTATGTGATCGATCCGGCCCGCTGTACCGAATGCGTCGGCCATTTCGACGAGCCGCAGTGCGTGGTGGTGTGCCCGGTCGAGTGCATCGATCCGGATCCGGCGATCCCGGAGAGCCACGACCAGTTGCTGGCCAAGCTGCTGCAGTTGCAGCGCGATCATCCCGAGTTGTACCCACAGGAGCCCCCCGCCGCATGAGAACTCTCGTCCGCCGTGTCCTGTTGCTCGCGCTGGTTCTGACGCCGCCGGCGTGGGCCGAGGCGCCGAGCGCCACCGTCGCCGCGCATCCGCCCGGTGCGGCCGTCGCCAGCGGACACCGCCTGGCCACCGATGCCGGCCTGCAGATCCTGCGCGAGGGCGGCAATGCGTTCGACGCGGCGGTGGCGGTGTCCTCGACGCTGGCGGTGGTCGAGCCGATCAGTTCCGGCCTGGGCGGCGGCGGCTTCTTCCTGTTGCACGACGCCAGGACCGGCAAGGACGTGATGCTTGACGCGCGCGAAGTCGCGCCGGAATCGGCGACCGCCGACAAGTTCCTGGACGCCAAGGGCGCACTGGACCGCGACCGCTCGGTCAACGGCCCGTGGTCGGCCGGCATTCCCGGCCTGCCGGCGGCGCTGGTGGAGCTGGCGACCCAGCACGGCAAGCTGCCGCTGCAGCAGTCGCTGGCGCCGGCGATCCGCATTGCCCGCAACGGCTTCCCGGTGTACCGGCGCATGGCTCAGGGCTACCAGTCGCGGCGCGAGGTGATGGAGCGCTATCCCGGCACCCGCGAGGTGTATCTGCGCAACGGCAAGCCGATCGCGGGAGGCGACCTGTTCAAGCAGCCGGAACTGGCCAATACCCTGCAATTGCTGGGCGCCAAGGGCTTCGACGGCTTCTACCGCGGCGCCACCGCCAACAAGCTGCTGGCCGGGGTCAGGCAGGCCGGCGGCCACTGGACCGCCGAGGAACTGGCCGGCTACACGGTCAAGCAGCGCACGCCGATCCGCTTCGACTACAAGGGCTGGACCATCACCACCGCGCCGCCGCCGTCCTCCGGCGGCATCGCCCTGGCCAGCATGCTGCAGATCCTGGAAGGCTACGACCTGAAGGCGATGGACCCGGTGCACCGCACCCATCTGGTGGTGGAAGCGATGCGCCGCGCCTACCGCGACCGCACCTTCTTCCTCGGCGATCCGGATTTCACCGCGGTGCCGCAACGCGTGCTGCTGAGCAAGGACTACGCGGTGGGCCTGCGTTCGACCATCAACCCGGAGAAGGCCACGCCCAGCGACCTGTTGTCGGGCCAGCCGACCCCGCTGGAAGACGACGAGACCACGCATTTCTCGATCATCGACGGCGAGGGCAACCGCGTAGGCGCGACCCAGACCGTGAACCTGCTGTTCGGCTCCGGGCTGATCCCCAAGGGCACCGGCGTGCTGCTCAACGACGAGATGGACGACTTCGCGCTCAAGCCCGGCACGCCCAACGTGTTCGGGGTGATGGGCTACGCCGCGAATGCGCCTAAGCCGGGCAAGCGCCCGCTCAGCTCGATGACGCCGACCTTCATGGAGAACGCCGACAAGACGATCGTGCTCGGCACCCCGGGCGGCAGCCGCATCATCACCATGGTGCTGCTCGGCATCCTCGGCTACGACGATGGCCTCAGCGCGCAACAGGTCGCCGCGCTGCCGCGCTACCACCACCAGTGGTTGCCGGACGTGATCGAGGCCGAGACCGGCACCTTCGACGCGGCCACCGTGCAGGGCCTGCAGGACCTGGGCCACGCGCTCAAGCTGCCCGGCGACAGCGCCGAGGGCGGGCGCGGTTCCAGCCACGTGTGGGGCAACCTGCAGACCGTGGAGTGGGACAAGCGCAACAACGTGCTCAGCGGCGGCAGCGATCCGCGCAACGAGGTCGGCAAGGCCGAGGTGCAACTGGCGGCGCCGCTGCGGTAAGTCGCGGCGGCGCTGTCCCCAGTCCCGAGTCCCGAAAAAAATGAAACTCTGGTCCATCCAAGGCAATTCGCAGAAACTTGACGGCGGCGCGATGTTCGGCAACGCGCCCAAGGCGATGTGGCAGCACTGGGCCGCGCCCGACGACGGTAACCGCATCGCGCTGGCCTGCCGTGCGCTGCTGGCGCGCCCGCTGGCCGGCAAGACGGTGCTGTTCGAGACCGGCGTCGGTGCGTTCTTCGCACCGGCGCTGCGCGAGCGTTACGGGATCCAGGAAGAGCGCCACGTGCTGCTGGATTCGTTGCGCGAGGCCGGTGTCGCGCATCCCGATATCGACGTGGTGGTGCTGAGCCATCTGCATTTCGATCATGCCGGCGGGCTGCTGGCGCCGTGGCGCAAGGGCGCGGCGCCGGAACTGCTGTTCCCGAATGCGCGCTTCCTGGTCGGTGCGGCGCACTGGCAGCGCGCGCTGCAGCCGCATCCGCGCGACCGCGCCAGCTTCATTCCCGAATTGCCCGGCCTGCTCGAGGCCAGCGGCCGCCTGGAGCTGGTCGACGGCGACTATTCGCGTACGCTGGGCGAGGCGGTGCGCTTCCGTTTCAGCGACGGGCATACCCCCGGGCTGATGCTGGCCGAGATCGTCGGCGCGCAGCAGGCCGATGGCCAGGCGCATGGCGGCGTCGCGTTCTGCGCCGATCTGATCCCGGGGCGCTCCTGGGTGCATGTGCCGATCACCATGGGCTACGACCGCAACGCCGAACTGCTGATCGACGAAAAGCGCGCATTCCTGGAAGACGCGCTGGCGCGCAACGTGCACCTGTTCTTTACCCACGATCCGGACTGCGCGCTGGCGCAGCTGGCGCGCGATGGCAAGGGCCGTTTCGTCACCACGCATGCGTTGCCGGCATTGCAGGCGCGCGTGCTGGCCGCTGGCATCCCGGCTGGCGGCTGAAAGACCTTGGCGCGGCGCTTGCAGCCGTCATCGCGGCCAGCCAGTATCGGCGCATGAACCTGCCTGTCGCTTTGCGTTGCCTGCTTTTCGCCTGCCTGGCCGTCGCTGGCTGCGCCTCGCGTTCCGAGGATGCCGCCATGTCGCCGATCCGGCTCAACCAGGTCGGCTACCTGCCGGCCGCCAGCAAGCTCGCGGTGGTGCCCGATGGCCATGGCGAGGCCTTCGCGGTCGAACGCGCCGATTCGGGCAAGGTGGTGCTGCGCGGCACGCTGGGGCCGGCGGCGACATGGGCGCCGGCGCAGCAGACGGTGCGCATCGCCGACTTCTCCGCGTTGCGCGCGGCGGGCCACTACCGCTTGCGGGTGGATGGACTGCCGCCGTCGGACAGCTTCGCCATCGCTGCCGACGCCTACGACGCGGTGGCGCGCGCGGCGCTGAAGGCCTATTACTACAACCGTGCCAGCACCGCGCTGCCCGGCGAGTACGCCGGCCGCCACGCGCGCGCCGAAGGGCATCCGGATACGCATGTCCTGGTCCACGCCTCGGCGGCCTCGCCCGGGCGCCCGGCCGGCACCGCGATCTCCGCGGCAAAGGGCTGGTACGACGCCGGCGACTACAACAAGTATGTGGTCAATTCCGGCATCACCGTCTACACGCTGCTGGCTGCCTACGAGCAGTTTCCGGCTTACTTCGCCGCGCAAAAGGAAGGTATCCCGGACAGCGGCGGCGGCGTGCCGGACATCCTGCGCGAGGTCGACTGGAACCTGCAGTGGCTGCTGGCGATGCAGGATCCGGGCGACGGCGGCGTGTACCACAAGCTGACCAACCTGGACTTCGGCGGCATGCAGATGCCCGACCAGGCGCGCGCGCCGCGTTACGTGGTGCAGAAGAGCACCGCGGCCACGCTCGACTTCGCCGCGGTGATGGCCCAGGCCAGCCGCATCTACGCGCCGTTCGACGACCGTTTCGGCGGCGTGTCCAAACGCATGCTGCAGGCGTCGCGCAGCGCCTGGGCCTGGGCGCAGGCGCATCCGGATGCGGTCTACCGGCAGCCGGCGGATGTGCACACCGGAGGTTACGCCGACGACACGCTCGACGACGAGTTCGCCTGGGCGGCGACCGAGCTATACCTGGCCACGGGTGAGGATGCCTTCTACGACGCGGCGATGGCGCGCAATGTGCCTGCGAGCGTGCCGAGCTGGGGCTCGGTGGGTGGGCTGGCCTGGATGTCGCTGGCGCAGCACCGCGCGCGGCTGACCGCGCATGCCGACCAGGCGCGCATCGCCCACGAGATCGACGGCGTGGCCGCGCAACTGCTGCGCGCCTGGCAGAATTCGGCGTGGAAGCTGGCGATGACCCCGGGCGACTTCCACTGGGGCAGCAACGGCAACGCGCTGAACCAGGCGATGCTGCTGTTGCAGGCGTATCAGCTGAAGCACAAGCCGCAGTATCTGCAGGCCGCGCAGTCGCAACTGGACTACGTGCTCGGACGCAATCCGCTGGGCATGTCGTTCGTGACCGGCATCGGCGCACGCTCGCCGCTGCACATCCACCATCGCATCTCCATCGCCGATGGCGTCGCCCTGCCGGTGCCGGGCCTGCTGGTCGGCGGTCCGCAACCGGGCCAGCAGGATGCCAAGGTGTGCAAGCACGCCTACGCCTCGTCCCTGCCGGCGCTGTCCTACCTGGACCAGGAGTGCAGCTACGCCAGCAACGAAGTGGCGATCAACTGGAACGCGCCGCTGGTGTACGTGAGCGCGGCGCTGCAGAACCTGCAGCGCTGAGGTCGCGCGGAGCTGCGGCTCAGGCGACCCGCGTACCGAAGATGCGGTCGCCGGCGTCGCCGAGGCCGGGCAGGATGTAGCCCTTGTCGTTGAGGTGGTCGTCGATCGCGGCGGTGTAGATATCCACGTCCGGATGCGCCGCTTGCAGCGCCTGCAGTCCTTCCGGCGCGGCGACCAGGAAGATGCCCTTGATCCGCCGCGCGCCGGCGCGCTTGAGCATGTCCACGGTGGCGATCAGGGTGCCGCCGGTGGCCAGCATCGGGTCCAGGATCAGTGCGTCGCGTTCTTCCAGGCGGCCGGTGAGGCGCTCGAAGTAGGGCACCGGCTGCAAGGTCTCCTCGTCGCGCTGCAGGCCGACCACGCTGACCCGCGCCGTCGGAATCAGCGCCAGCACGCCGGGCAGCATGCCCAGCCCCGCGCGCAGGATCGGCACCAGGGTGATCTTGGCGCCGGCGATGCGTTGTACCTGGGTGGGGCCGGCCCAGCCCTCCATGGTGTGCGTTTCCGTCTCCAGGTCGGCGGTGGCCTCGTAGCCGAGCAGGGTGCCCAGTTCGGTGACCAGTTCGCGGAAGCCCTTGGTGCTCAGCGCGGCATCG
The DNA here is from genome assembly GCF_000331775.1 of Xanthomonas translucens pv. translucens DSM 18974. The sequence continues at coordinate 16,769 of NZ_CAPJ01000104.1, read as the reverse complement.
CGCAGCAGGCCGATCTTGTGCTGCACCAGCGGATGGCGGACTTCGACGATCTTCATGGGCGCACTCGCACGGGGGATGCGCACAGTGTGCCGCAGCCGCCGCGAGCGCCGCCAGTTGCGGGCAGCCACGAGTGCTGGCCACCGGAGCCAGCCGGAGGCGCGAAATCCGGCCGGCAGCTCTGCCGGTCCGCCGCGTCGATGGCGGGGTAGAGGCGGCACTCGAAACGCGTGCCGATCGCCGCCACCAGGTGCCCGCGCGCCGAGAAGCCCGGCACGCCGATCCCGACCAGAAGGAAGGCTGGTTGCCAGCGAGGGTGGTGGTCGAATCGACCGGATGCAGCCGCGCCAGCGCGACTCACCGCGCCAGGCGGTAGAGCAGGAACCCTGCCAGCGCCAGCAGCGCCCAGCACGCCAGGCCCAGGACCCTCACCGCATCGTCGCTGGCGACCAGGCTGCCGCTGGCAGTGCGGTAGAACAGCGGTCGGCCGTGGCGGCGCTGCCCGGGCCGGCGCGGTGGCCGGTCGCGGCGGGCCTTGGCGTGGAGCGACAGCACCGGCCATGCCAGGCGGCCACTCCCGTAGCCGAACAACTGCAGGACGCGTTCGAACAGCGGCCGGGCGATCGCCTCGGCCAGGTCCTGCAGCATGCGCCTGCCGGCCTCAGGCAGCTGCGGCCTGCGCCAGGCGCGGACCCTCGCGCAGCGCGCGGCCGATCAAGCCAACCAACAGATCCAGCTCGTCGCTGTCCATCGCGAAATGCGGGGTGAAGCGCAGCGAGTTCTCGCCGCCGTGGATCACGTTGACCCCGTGCTGGCGCAGCCATTCCTCGGTGGAGCCGGCGCCGTAGCATTTGAACTGCGGGGCCAGCGCGCAGGAGAACAGCAGGCCGGTGCCCTGCACCTGGGTGATCAGCCCGCCGAGCTCGCTCTTGAGCTTCTCCAGCTTCTGCACCGCCTCGGCGCCGCGCGCGCGGATGTTGGCGCGCACCTGCGGGGTCAGCTGCGCCAGCGTGGCGCTGGCCACGTCCAGTGCGCGCGGGTTGCTGGTCATGGTGTTGCCGTAGGTGCCCTTGCGGTACAGCTGCGCGGCATGCTCGGTCACCGCCAGCACCGACAGCGGATACTGCGCGGCGTTGAGCGCCTTGGAATAGGTTTCCATGTCCGGCGCCTCAAGCTGCTCGAAGCCGGGGTAGTCCACCACCGACAGCACGCCGTGGGCGCGCAGCCCGGCCTGGATCGAATCGACCAGCAGCAGGCTGCCGTGGGCGCGGGTCAACTCGCGCGCGGCGGCATAGAACGCCGGCGGCAGCGCGCGGCCCGGGTCGCCTTCGCCCATCACCGGCTCCAGGAACACCGCCTCGACGAAGCAGCCGTGCCGCTCGGCGTCGGCGAACGCGCGGCGCAAGGCCTCCACGTCGTAGGGCGCGATCGCGATCACCGAATCCTCGCCGCGATAGCTGGCCAGGTGCTGCACGTAGGCCTTGCGGCTGGAATCGGAATACAGCCCCGGCCGGTCGGTGCGGCCGTGGAAACTGCCCTTGACCACGATGCGCTTGATCCGGGCGCCGGCATGGCGCGCGCCGGGGTCGGTCTGCAGCTTGGCGTTGATGTCGGCGATGCGCGCGGCCAGGCCGACCGCTTCGGAGCCGGAGTTGAGGCACATGAACTTGCTGTACGGACAGCCGCCGCGGCTTTGGCCGATCTCGGCGCGCAGCGCGCGCTCGAAGCGCAGCTGCGCCAGGCTCGGGGTCATCACGTTGGCCATCGCCTGCGGCCGCGCCATCGCCTCCAGCACCGCGTCCGGGGTGTGGCCGAAGCCGAGCATGCCGTAGCCGCCGGCGTCGTACAGCACCGCGCCCTTCAGCGTGACCACCCATGGCCCGCGTGCGGCCAGCGCCACGTATGGGGTCACCGCGTCGTCGGCGTAGAAGTTGACGAAGCCGGCCTGCAGGGTGCGGATCTGCTCGATCTCGTCCAGTTCGAGCAGCTCGGCGAACTCCGTGGCCAGGTGCGCATGGTCCGCGGCGGCGGCGTCGATCGCAGCGCCCAGCTGCGGGTGCGAGGCGGCCAGACGGTCGATGCTGGCATCGTCCAGGCCGGCGGTCAGGCGTTCGCCGGCATGGGCGCGCAGCGGGGCGAGGGGGCCGAGTACGGACATGCGGGATCTCCTGGAGGCGGGGCGTTTAGCGATAGGCTTTCTATTATCAGGACCGGATCGTCGGTTGGCAGAGTTGATTTGTGCAGGAAATCGGATAATTTCGTCGATTCGACGAAATCCGGCCGCGCATGAAGATCACAGCCTCCGACGAACGCCTGCTCTCGCTGCTGCGCGAGGACGCGCGCGCCTCCACCGCGCAGATCGCGCGCAAGCTTGGCCTGTCGCGCACCACCGTGCAGAGCCGGATCGAGCGGCTGGAGCGCGAGGGCGTGATCTGCGGCTATACGGTGCGCACCCGTGACGACTTCGAGCAAGGCCACCTCCGCGCGCACATCCTGATCACCGTGCTGCCGAAGAAGATGACCTCGGTGGTCAAGGCGCTGCGCGAGATCGACGAGGTTCGCGTACTGCATTCGGTCAGCGGCTCCTACGACCTGATCGCGTTAGGCGTGGTGCCGGGCGTCAACGACATGGACGTGCTGACCGACCGCATCGGCGCGGTCGATGGGGTGGAGCGGACGACGTCGTCGATCATTCTTTCGACCAAGTTCGAGCGGTGAGGGGCCGGGAATGGGGAGTGGGGAATCGCAAAAGCGGACGGCTGCAGGAGCGCAGGATGCCGCTCTTGCGATTCCCGATTCCCCATTCCCGGCCGGCTACAATGGCCGGCCACCCGTACTGTGATGCGCCGGCCTTGAAGAAGTCCGATTTCCGCTACGAGCTGCCCGAGGAACTGATCGCGCAGGCGCCGCTTGCCGAACGTTCCGCCAGCCGCCTGCTGCTGGTGCCGCCGGCGCCAGCGCCGTTCGCCGACCGCCAAGTGCGCGATCTGCCCGAGCTGCTGCAGCCGGGCGATCTGCTGGTGTTCAACGACACGCGGGTGATCCCGGCGCGGCTGTTCGGGCATAAGCGCAGTGGCGGTCGCGTCGAGGTCCTGATCGAACGCCTGCTCGGCGGCCAGCGCGCGCGCGCGCAGCTGGGCGTGAGCAAGTCGCCCAAGGCCGGCGCGCGCATCGCCCTGGATGCCGGCGGCGAGGCCGAGGTGCTGGACCGCGACGGTGAGTTCTACGTGCTGGAATTCCACGTGCCCGACACGCTGGAGGCGTGGCTGCAGCAGGCCGGGCGCCTGCCGTTGCCGCCGTACATCCGCCGCGAGCCCGGGTTGGACGACCGCGAGCGCTACCAGACCGTGTTCGCGCGCCAGGCCGGTGCGGTGGCGGCGCCGACCGCCGGGCTGCACTTCGATGCGCCGTTGCTGGAGGCGTTGCAGGCGCGCGGGGTCGGCGTCGGCCACGTCACCCTGCACGTGGGCGCCGGCACCTTCCAGCCGGTGCGGGTGGAGGCGCTCGCGCAGCACGTGATGCACCGCGAATGGCTCAACGTCGGCGCCAGCCTGGTCGAGCAGGTGCGGCGCACGCGCGCCGCCGGCGGCCGCGTGATCGCGGTCGGGACCACGGTGGTGCGCGCGCTGGAAAGCGCCTCCACGGACGGCGAACTGCATCCGTTCGCCGGCGAGACGCAGATCTTCATCCTGCCCGGCTACCGCATCCGCAGCGTCGATGCGATGGTCACCAATTTCCACCTGCCGGAGAGCACGCTGCTGATGATGGTCTCGGCCTTCGCCGGCCGCGAGCGCATCTTCGACGCGTACCGGCATGCGATCGAACAGCGCTACCGCTTCTTCAGCTACGGCGATGCGATGTTGTTGTGGGGCGGGGAATCGGGAATGGGGAATGGGGCGTCGTAAAAGCCAGAAGCCGTTGCTCGGTCCGTTGTCGTTTCCATTTCCGATTCCCGATTCTCCATTCCCGGCCTCTCCATGTCCCGATTGCAGTTCCAGCTCGATACCACCGACGGCGCCGCGCGTCGCGGGCGCCTGACCTTCCCGCGCGGCACGGTGGAAACCCCCGCGTTCATGCCGGTCGGCACCTACGGCTCGGTCAAGGGCGTGCTGCCCGAGCAGATCAAGGCGCTGGGCGCGCAGATCATCCTCGGCAATACCTTCCACCTGTACCTGCGGCCGGGCCTGGACGTGATCGGCGACCACGGCGGGTTGCACAGCTTCGCCCGCTGGGACGGGCCGATCCTGACCGATTCGGGCGGTTTCCAGGTGTTCTCGCTGGCGCACCGGCGCAAGATCAGCGAGCAGGGCGTGACCTTCGCCTCGCCGACCGACGGCGCCAAGGTGTTCCTGGGGCCGGAGGAGAGCATGCGGATCCAGAAGGTGCTCGACTCGGACATCGTGATGATCTTCGACGAATGCACCCCGTACCCCGCCACCGAGGACGTCGCGCGCCGCTCGATGGAGCTGAGCCTGCGCTGGGCGCAGCGCTCGCGCGATGCGCACGATGCCTTGAGCAACGACGCGGCGCTGTTCGGCATCGTCCAGGGCGGCGTGCATGCCGACCTGCGCACGCGCTCGATCGAGGGCCTGCAGGCGATCGGCTTCGACGGCTACGCGATCGGCGGGCTGGCGGTGGGCGAGCCGGAGCACGAGCGCAACGCGATGCTCGAACACCTGCATCCGCGGCTGCCGGCCGACCGCCCGCGCTACCTGATGGGGGTCGGGCGGCCGGAGGACCTGGTCGAGGGCGTGGCCCGCGGCGTGGACATGTTCGACTGCGTGATGCCGACCCGCAACGCGCGCAACGGCCACTATTTCACTGCGTTCGGCACCGTACGCATCCGCAACGCCCGCTACGAGCGCGACCTGGCGCCGATCGAGCCGGGCTGCGGCTGCCACGCCTGCAGCGGCGGCTATACCCGTGCCTACCTGCGCCATCTGGACCGTTGCAACGAGATGCTGGCGCCGATGCTGGGCACCCTGCACAACCTCTGGTACTACCAGAAGCTGATGGCCGACATGCGCGCGGCGATCGCCACGGGAACCTTTGCCCAGTTTAGGCGGTCCTTCTATGCGGCGCGCGGGGCGGAAGCGACACCGCTACCCTCGGAACAGTGACAAAGCCCCTCTCCCATCGGGAGAAGGGTTGGGGTGAGGGTCCGGCGCGCAGCGTCTCGCGGAGTTTGGGTGGACGAGGCTGCGCCCGTACCCTCATCCGCCGCTGCGCGGCACCTTCCCCCGAGAAGGGGGCCATGGTCCCGGAGGGAGAAGGGAAGGGCGCGACGGTCGTTCCAGGGGTAAGGGGAGATCGTGGCATAATCGGCGGCTGCTTGCCGCCTCCGGCGACAAATCAGCAGTTCGTGCCTTCCCCGGCGACGGGCTGCCCACACCATAGGACACACCGATGAACCCGCTCGATTTCCTGATTCCCGTGGCCCAGGCGCAGACCGCCGGCGCCGCTCCCGCTGCCGGTGGCGGCATGCAGATGTTCCTGCTGCCGATCATCCTGATCGCGGTGATGTACTTCGTGATGATCCGCCCGCAGATGAAGCGGCAGAAGGAGCACAAGTCGATGCTGGACAAGCTCGGCCGCGGCGACGAGGTCATCACCTCCGGCGGCGTGGCCGGCGTGGTCACCGATATCGGCGACAACTTCATCACCGTGGAAATCGCCGACAACGTGCGCATCCGCGTGCAGAAGGCAGCCATCGGCAACGTGCTGCCCAAGGGCACGCTGAAGTCCGCCTGATCCATTTCTCTTACTGCTAGGCGCGGCGCCGGCGTGGCGTCGCGCGGGGTCCTGCAATGCTCGAGTTTCCGCGCTGGAAGTATTTCCTCATCCTGATCGTGCTGGCGTTCAGTGCGTTGTACGCGCTGCCCAATGTCTACCAGAAGGACCCTTCGGTACAGATCACCGCCAGCCGTGGCGGCCAGCTCGACGAGGCCCTGCGCGATCGGGTCAGCGCCGACCTGAAGGCGGCCGGGATCACCCCCAAGTCGGTGGCCAAGGAGGGCGACAGCCTGATGGTGCGCCTGCAGAACCTGCAGGCGCAGACCCGTGCCAACGACATCCTGCGCCAGCAGGTGGGCGAGAACTACACGGTGGCGCTGAACCTGGCCTCGACCGTGCCGCAGTGGCTGTCGGCGATCGGCGGAAAGCCGATGGTGCTGGGCCTGGACCTGGTGGGCGGGGTGCACTTCGCGCTGCAGGTGGACCAGAAGGCGGCGCTGGACAAGCGCCTGGACGCCTTCGCCGAGGACATCCGCACCACCCTGCGCGACAACCGCATCGCCTACCGTTCGGTCGAGCGCCGTGCCGACAACAGCATCCAGGTCGGCCTGGGCGAGGGCGCCGATGCAGACGCCGCGCGCGCCGCGCTTGCCAAGGCGCAGCCGACGCTGAGCTATGCCGTGTCCGGGCAGACCATCGCGGTCAGCGTGCCCGATGCCGAACTCAAGCAGATCGCCGCCGGCGCGATCGAGCAGAACCTGACCACGCTGCGCAACCGCGTCAACCAGCTGGGCGTGGCCGAGCCGATCATCCAGCGCCAGGGCGAGGACCGCATCGTGGTCGAACTGCCCGGCGTGCAGGACACTGCCGAGGCCAAGCGCATGATCGGCGCCACCGCCACGCTGGAGTTCCGCGGCGTGGTCGAAGGCAATGCCGAGGATGCGGTGCGCACCGGCAACATCCCGCCGGAGGCCAAGGTGTTCCGCCTGCGCGACAGCGGCGCCCCGGTGCTGCTGAACAAGCGCGTGCTGGTGTCCGGCGACCAGATGGTCGGCGCGGTGGTCAGCAACGACCAGAACGGGCTGCCGGCGGTGTCGGTGACCCTCAACAACGTCGCCGGCCAGCGCATGTTCGACTACACCAGCGCCAACACCGGCAAGCTGATGTCGGTGGTCTACATCGAGCGCATCCCGACCGTGAGCATGGTCGACGGCGAGGAAGTGCGCAGCGTGCGGGTCAAGGAAGAGGCGCTGGCGCCGACCCGCATCGCCGGCGTGTTCGGCAAGAACTTCCAGACCACCGGCCTGGAGAAGGTCGAGGCCGAGAACCTGGCCAAGCTGCTGCGCGCCGGTTCGCTGGCCGCGCCGATGGATTTCGTCGAGGAATACGTGATCGGCCCGAGCCTGGGCGCGGAGAACGTCGAGCGCGGCGTCACCGCGGTGGTCTATGCGTTCCTGTTCACCCTGGTGTTCTTCGGCGTGTACTACCGCATGTTCGGCGCGATCACCTCGGTGGCGCTGCTGATGAACCTGCTGATCGTGGTCTCGGTGATGTCGCTGTTCGGCGCCACCATGACCTTGCCCGGCTTCGCCGGCCTGGCCTTGTCGGTCGGCCTGTCGGTGGACGCCAACGTGCTGATCAACGAGCGTATCCGCGAGGAGCTGCGGCTGGGCGTACCGCCGAAATCGGCGATCGCCGCCGGTTACGAGAAGGCGGGCGGTACCATTCTCGACGCCAACCTCACCGGCCTGATCGTCGGCGTGGCCCTGTACGCGTTCGGGACCGGGCCGCTGAAGGGCTTCGCGCTGACCATGATCATCGGCATCTTCGCCTCGATGTTCACCGCGATCACCGTGTCGCGCGCGCTGGCGACGCTGATCTACAGCCGCCGCAAGAAGCTCAAGTCTGTCGCTATCTGATGCGAGTCCTTCGCAATATCCCGTACAAATGCGAGTCCCTCGCCAAAGCCTGCACATCCCTGTGCGGGGTTTGAAAAATTGAAGAGCACGTCTCCATGAAAATTTTCCCGCTCCATCTGATCCCGAACGACACCAAGATCGACTTCATGCGTTGGCGGCGTCCGACCCTGGTGCTGATGCTGGTGCTGGCGGTGGCCTCGCTCGGGGTGATCTTCGGCAAGGGCTTCAACTACGCGCTGGAGTTCACTGGCGGTGCGCTGGTGCAGACCAGCTTCCAGAAGCCGGTGGACATCGACCACGTGCGCGAGCAGCTGGCCACGGCCGGTTTCGAGAACGCGCAGGTGCAGAACGTCGGCAGCGGCAACGCGATCGTGATCCGCCTGCAGCCGCAGGGCGAGCACAACAACGAAGACCTGACCAAGAACCTCGCCGAGCAGGTGCGCAAGGCGGTGACCACGGCGGAAAATCCGGCGACGGTGAAGCCGGGCGAATTCGTCGGCCCGCAGGTCGGCAAGGACCTGGCGCTGAACGGCGTGTACGCGACGCTGTTCATGCTGGTCGGCTTCCTGATCTACATCGCGTTTCGCTTCGAGTGGAAGTTCGCGGTGGTGGCCAGCCTGACTGCGCTGTTCGACCTGCTGGTGACGGTGGCCTACATTTCGCTCACCGGCCGCGAATTCGACCTGACCGTGCTGGCCGGCATGCTGTCGGTGATGGGTTTTGCGATCAACGACATCATCGTGGTGTTCGACCGCGTGCGCGAGAACTTCCGCAGCCTGCGCGTGGAACCGGTGGAAGTGCTCAACCGCTCGATCAACCAGACCCTGTCGCGCACCGTGATCACCGCGGTGATGTTCTTCCTGTCGGCGCTGGCGCTGTACCTGTACGGCGGCACCTCGATGGAAGGCCTGGCCCTGACCCACATGATCGGCGCGGTCATCGTGGTGGTGTCCTCGGTGATCGTGGCGGTGCCGCTGCTGTCGATCGGCCCGTTCCAGGTGACCAAGCAGGACCTGCTGCCGAAGACCAGGGATGTGGAGGCGTTGGCGCGGAGGCCGTGAAGGGGCCGGGACTCGGGACTCGGGACTCGGAAGAGCCGGGACCGGGGGCCAGGGACCAGTAAAAGCGCTTCTCGCTGCGGCGGGAATCAGTGCAAAAAAAGCCGCGCATCTGCGCGGCTTTTTTTGTTTCGAACGGCTGTCGGCGGATACGTGTCGCAATCGCGCTCTAGGCTCCTGTTCTTCCGGGTCCCGAGTCCCGGCTCCTCAATCAAAACTTCGCGTCGAACTCCGCCGCATATCCGGTGTTGACGATCAGCTTCTGCAGCGCGTCGCTGACCTTGATGTTGCCGGCCACGATCTGGTACTGCGGGACGCCGCGGTCGTCGATGCGGCCCGGGGTGGCGCCCTTGAAGTCGGTGATGCGGCCGCCGGCCTCGCGCACCAGCAGCACGCCGGCGGCGATGTCCCAGGCCTTCACCCCCGCCTCGAAGTAGGCGTCGGTGCGGCCGCAGGCCACGTAGGCCAGGTCCAGCGCGGCCGAGCCGGTGCGGCGGATGTCCTCGGCCTGCACCATCAGTGCGTCCACGCACTTGAGCTGGGCGCTGGTGCGCTTGCGCTCGCGCGGGGCGAAGCCGGTGTTGACCATCGCCCCGCTCAGGTCCTTGCGCTCGCTGACGCGGATGCGGCGATCGTTGAGTACCGCGCCGTTGCCGCGGCTGGCGGTGAACAGCTCGTTGCGCAACGGATCGAAGATCACCGCGTCGATCGGCTCGCCGTTCTCGACCAGCGCGATCGACACGCAGTAGTGCGGGAAGCCGCGCAGGTAGTTGCTGGTGCCGTCGAGCGGATCGATCACCCACATGTAGCGGCCGCCGCCCTGCACGCCGCCTTCCTCGCCCATCACCCCGTAATCGGGATAGGCGCGGCGCAGTTCCTTGACGATCACTTTCTCCGCGTCGGCATCGACTTCGCTGGCGTAGTCCATGCGGTCCTTCTGCACCACGTTCAGCGCTTCCAGCCGGTTGATATGGCGCAGCAGCACATTGCCGGCGAGGCGGGCGGCCTTGACCATGACGGTGACGGCGGGTTTTTGCATGGCAACGGCTCCCGAGAGGGCGGAGAAGGATCTGGCGGAGGAAAAGAACAGTCCGGCGCGAAGGCCGGCCGCGCAGTTTACCATCTACGCCCCGTTCGCTCCGCATCTTCCTGCCATGACCGCTTCTGCCCGCATCCGCTTCGTTCTGGTCGGTACCCAGCATCCCGGCAACATCGGCGCGGCGGCGCGGGCGATGAAGACCATGGGCCAGGCGCGGCTGGTGCTGGTGGCGCCGGAGCGCGCGCTCGACGAGGACGCCTACCGGCGCTCGGCCGGCGCCGAGGACGTACTGCAGCAGGCGCCGGTGCTGGCCACCCTGGCCGAGGCGGTGGCCGACTGCCAGCTGGTGCTCGGCTGCACCGCGCGCAGCCGGCGGGTGTCGCTGGAAGAGCTGTTGCCGGTGGACGGCGCGCAGCGCCTGGTGACCGCCGCCGCGCAGGCCGAGGTGGCGCTGGTGTTCGGCCGCGAGCGCACCGGCCTGACCAACGAGGAACTGCAGCTGTGCCACGCGGCGGTGCACATTCCTTCCGATCCCGCGTTCAGCTCGCTCAACCTGGCCGCTGCGGTACAGGTGCTGGCCTATGAGCTGCGCCTGGCGCACTTGCGCGGCGAGGGCACCGCGCCAGTGGCGCCGGAACCCGGTTTCCGCGAGGCCGCGGCCAGCCATGCGCAGCTGGAAGGCCTGTTCGGGCAGTTGGCCGACACCCTGGACGATATCGACTTCCACAAGGGCCGCGCGCCGGATTCGGCGATGCGCAAGCTGCGCCGGCTGTTCCTGCGCAACGCGCTGAGCGAGCAGGAAGTGCGGCTGCTGCGCGGGATCCTGTCCGATGCGCAGCGCATGGCGCGGCTGGCCGGACAGGCGCGTAGTTAGTTTCGGGACTCGGGATCCGGGACTCGGCTAAGCAGGAGCCCTAGTCTTTGGTAGCTGGTCGCTTGCTGTGGTGCACGGCACGTTCGCTTCCTTGCCGCGCCATGGGCGCCCCGAGTCCCCAGTCCCAAGTCCCGGCCTTCACAGCTGTCGCCAGCTGACGCTTTCGGCTAGGCTTATGGATTCTACATGGGGAATGTGGTTTGCAAAGTTCGCGGTGGCGTGTCGTCATGGTGTGGCTGGCGCTGGCGATCTGCTGGCCCTCGGTGGTGCACGCGCGCCCGTCGGTGTTGGTGCTGGGCCGCATCAGCGACAACCCCAAGGCCCATTACGAGCAACTGAAACCATTGCTGGACTACGTGGTGCCGCGCATGCGCGATGTCGGCATCACCTCCGGGCAGATCCTGATGGCGCGCGACAGCCAGCAGATGAGCAGCTACCTGCGCCGCGGCCGGGTCGACTGGGTCACCGAAACCGCGGCCACCGCGATGGCGCTGCAACAGCGCGGCGGGGTGCGGCCGTTGCTGCTGACCGAGCGTGGCGGGGTGCGCGAGTACCACACCGTGTTCTTTGTGCGCCGCGACGGTCCGCTGCACACGCTGTGCGACCTGCAGGGACGGACCCTGGCGCTGCAGAGCACCTTGTCCACCAGCGCCTACCTGGTGCCGATGATGACCCTGTTCGAACACGACCTGCACCCGGAGATCCTGCTCTCGCCGAAGGATCAGGCCTCGGCGAACACGGTTGGCTACGTGTTCGCGCGCTCCGAGCTCAACATCGCCTCCTACGTGCACAAGCACTTGGTGGACGCCGGCGCGCTGAGCAACCTGGACTGGGACGACGACCGCCGCGTGCCGCCCACGTTCCGCCGCGATTTTAGAGTGATCTACCGTACCGAGCCGTTCCCGCGTGCGGTGGAGATGGTCCGCGGCGACCTGGCCTCGCCGGTGCAGGCGCGTCTGCGCGAGGTGTTGCTGGAAGCCGCCGACGACCCGCAGGGCAGCGCCGCGCTGCACACGTTCTTCGGCACCTCCGGCTTCTACCCGGTCGATCGGGTCTCGCAGAAGCGGCTGGACCAGCTGCGTGCCGGCGTTGCGCAGGTCAAGCTGGAAGTGGAATGAAGAGGCTGCGTTTCGGATTGCAGGCCAGGTTCCTGCTGGCGATGGGCGTGGCCGCGTTGCTGATCATGGCGATCCTGGCGTTGATGTTGGAGCGGCAGGCGGCGATGCAGAACGAGGTGCGCACGCTCAGCGGCAACGTGATCCATGGCCTGTTCGACCGCAGCATGCGCACCCGCGGCGAAACCCTGGCACGGCAGCTGTCCGATTCGCTGGCCAATCCCGTGTACTACTCCGACCTGGACGCGATCGGCACCCAGGTGCGCGCGGCGCTGGGTTACGTGGCGGTAGCCTACGTGCTGGTGTACGACGCCGACGGGCGCCTGATCCACGACGGCAGCGACGATCTGCCCGGCTACGGCCAGCGCATGCGCGGCCCGATGGCCGATGCGGCGATCAAGGCCAATGGCCTGCTGGCGCAGGAGTCTGACGATATCCTGGACGTGTCGATGCCGATCATGATCGGCGACCAGCGCGTGGGCGGGGTGCGCGTGGGTATGTCCTGGACGCGGGCGCTGGTCTACGAGCGCAAGGCCGGCGAGAGCCTGGACGAACGTCTGGGCGCGTTGGGCAAGCGCCACCTGGGCTGGCTATTGCTGCTGCTGGCGGCGCTGGGTCTGACCGCGGTGATGGTGGCGATCTACGTGCAGCGCACGCTGGTGGCGCCGGTGCGCTGGCTGGCCGCGGCCGCGCGCCAGATCGAGGCCGGCGACTACGTGGTGGAGCGCCGTGACAGCGGCCGCCACGACGAGGTCAGCGAACTGCTGCGCGCATTCGTGCGCATGAGCGAGGCGATCGCGCGCCACGACCGCGACGTGCGCCACATGGCCTACACCGATGCCTTGACCGGGCTGACCAACCGGCTCGCGTTCCGCGAGGCGCTGGACCACCGCATGCTGTCCGCGCGCGCCTCGCACCGGCGCCTGGCGCTGCTGTTCGCCGACATCGACGACTTCAAGCGGATCAACGACACCCTCGGCCACGAGGCCGGCGATGAGGCGCTGCTGCAGTTCGCGCGGCGCATCCAGCTGGCGGTGGATCAGTTGGGCGGGCACGACGCGCTGCTGGCCCGCTTCGGCGGCGACGAATTCGTGATCCTGGTCGAGGACGAGCATGCGGTGCAGGTCGCCACCGGCCTGGCCGAGCGTCTGGTGCAGGAACTGCGCGAACCGCTGCGGATCCAGGACCGCGAGGTGTTCATGGGCACCTCGATCGGCATCACCGTCTACCCCGGCGATGCCGAGGACGCTTCGGCGCTGCTGAAGAACGGCGACATCGCGATGTACCAGGCCAAGCTGGCCGGCAAGAACTGCCACCGTTTCTACAGCCGCGCGATGGACTACGCGGTGGAGCGGCGCGTGCACATGGAGCAGGAGCTGCGCGGGGCCTGGGACCGCGACGAACTGAAGCTGGTGTACCAGCCGATCTTCCGCACCCTGGATCGGCGCATGGTCGGGGTGGAGGTGCTGCTGCGCTGGCAGCATCCGGCGCTGGGTACGATCTCGCCGACGGTGTTCATCGACGTGGCCGAGCAGAGCGGGCTGATCGAGAGCATCGGCCCCAAGGTGTTGCGTGCGGCCTGCCTGGAGGCCACGCAATGGCAACGTTTCGACGGCAGTCGCGACCTGTTCGTGTCGGTCAACGTGTCGCCGCGGCAGCTGCGCAGCGGCGACCTGCCGGAAATCGTCGCCGACTGCCTGCGCGAATCCGGGCTGCCGGCGGCGCAGCTGCACCTGGAGCTGACCGAGACCGCGGTGATCGGCGACGAGCTGAAGGCCGCGAGCATGCTGGCGCGACTGCACCGCACCGGGGTCAAGGTATGGCTGGACGACTTCGGCACCGGCTTCTCCGGCCTGAGCCACCTGCGCCAGGTGCCGGTGGACGGGGTCAAGATCGACAAGAGCTTCGTTGCCGACCTGCAGCGCGACCCCGACGACCTGGCGCTGACCACCGCGATCATCGCGATGGCGCATTCTCTGGGCATCACCGTGGTCGCCGAGGGCATCGAGCAGGAAGTGCAGTTCGAACTGCTGCGCGAGCGCGGCTGCGAACTGGGTCAGGGCTTCTGGCTCAGCCACCCGCTCAGCGCCGCCGAATTCCGCCAGCTGCTGGCCAGCGAGGGCATGGCGCGCGGTCAAGTCTAGTTCGGGACCGGGACCCGTGACCCGGGACTCGGGACTCGGAAGAGCGGGGTTTCCCGGTGCTGCAAGATTCCGAATGAAAAATGGCCGCGCAGATGGCGGCTTTTTATTCGGTGAAGGCCAGGGGAATGGGGTGTCGCCATCGTTCCAGGCGTCCTGGCTTTTGTTGTTCCGGGTCCCGAGTCCCGAGTCCCGACAAAACCTACAGCGCCCGCTTCCCCGTATCGCCAGCAATCTCACGCACCAGCTTCGGCACCAGATACCCTGACAGCCGTGCGGCCAAGGCCTGGTGCAGCGCGCGCGCGGTGGCGTCGTCCACTTCGAAATGGGCCACGCCCTCGACCCGATCCAACTGGTGCAGGTAGTACGGCAGCACGCCGGCGGCGAAGCTGCGCTCGCTCAGCGCGGCCAGCGCGGCGACGCTGTCGTTGACCCCGCGCAGCAGTACCGCCTGATTCAGCAGGTGCGCTCCGCTGCCACGCAGCTGCGCCAGCGCGGCATCCACGCTGGCGTCGAATTCGTTGGCGTGGTTGGCGTGGATCACGAACGCCACCGGCCACGGCAGTGCGCGCAGCCAGGCCAGCAGCGGCGCATCGACGCGCTCGGGCAGTACCACCGGCAAGCGGCTATGGATGCGCAGGCGTTTGAGATGCGGAATGTCCGCGAGCGCCTCGGTCAGCTCGACCAGCTTGGAGGTGGCCAGCGACAGCGGGTCGCCGCCTGACAGGATCACCTCGTCGATGTCCGGGTCGGCGGCGATCGCCGCCACCGCCTCGCGCCAGCCGTCGCGCGCGGCGGTTTCCTCGGCATACGGGAAGTGGCGGCGGAAACAATAGCGGCAGTGCACCGCGCAGCTGCCGGTGGCGACCAGCAGCGCCCGGCCGCGGTATTTCTGGATCACCCCGTCGGCCTTCTTGGCCGCCGCGTCGCCCACCGCGTCCAGCGCGAAGCCCGGCACCCGGCGCAGTTCGGCGCCGAGCGGCAGCACCTGGCGCAGCAGCGGATCGTGCGGGTCGCCATGGCGCATGCGCGCCACGAAGCCGCGCGGCACGCGCAGCGCGAACTGCGTCGCAGCCTGTTCGGAGACGCCGAGCGCCTGCGCATCAAGCCCCAGCAACGCCAGCAACTCGCGCGCGTCGCGCACGGCATCGCGCCACAGCTGCTGCCAGCGCGACGGGGACGGGGCGGCGGGGGACGGGGACGGCTGCATCGGGCGGGGGGCTGCGGTTATCATATGCGGTCATAAAACGAGTGCCCGCCGGTTGCGGCGGGGCTTTCCATTCTATCCGGCCGGCCGCCGAACGCGGCGGGTTTGCCTTACCCGAGGAGTTTCAGATGGCCAGCTACGGCATGAACGACGTCAAGAACGGGATGAAGATCCTGGTCAACAGCGAGCCCGCGATCATCACCGATACAGAATACGTCAAGCCGGGCAAGGGCCAGGCCTTCACCCGCATCAAGTACCGCTTCATCAAGTCCGGGCGCGTGGTCGAGCTGACCATGAAGGCGACCGACAGCCTGGAAGCGGCCGACGTGGTCGATACCAACATGCAGTACCTGTACACCGACGGCGAGTACTGGCACTTCATGCAGCAGGAAACGTTCGAGCAGGTGCAGGCCGACAAGACCGGCGTCGGCGACGCCGCCAAGTGGATCAAGGGCGAAGAGGATTGCGTGGTGACGCTGTGGAACGGCACCCCGATCCAGGTCACCCCGCCGAACTTCGTCGAACTGAAGATCGTCGAGACCGACCCGGGCGTGCGCGGCGACACCTCCGGCGGCGGCGGCAAGCCGGCCACGCTGGAAACCGGTGCCGTGGTGCGGGTGCCGCTGTTCGTCGGCCAGGACGAAATCATCAAGGTCGATACGCGCTCGGGCGAGTATTTCTCGCGCGTCAAGTAAGCCCACGGCCGGCGCGGCCGGGCGGCACCTGGCCGCCCGCTGGCAGCCGGCAGCGGCTGCGCTGAACGGCAGCAGGTCGCACGGGTTCGCCGCGTGCGGCCGCCACGCCGATGCAATGCCGAATCGCCGTGTGGCGATCGCGGCCGATCCGTTTCCAGGAATTCCCGCGACCATGAGCCACGCCGCCAGCGCCGATGCCAAGTACCCGCACGACCGGGTCGTGTTCTTCAGCGATGCGGTGTTCGCTATCGCCATCACCTTGCTGGCGGTGGAGATCAAGGTGCCGGGGCATGCCCAGGTTGAGGCCGCCGGCGGCATCCTGGCCGCGTTGCGGCAGATGCTGCCGCTGTTCATCGGTTTCGCGGTCAGCTTCCTGGTCACCGCGCTGTTCTGGAAGTCGCATCTGCAGCTGTGCCGGCACATCCGCCAGTTCGACGAACGGCTGATCTGGCTCAACGTGCTGCAACTGCTGCTGATCGGCCTGCTGCCGTTTTCCACCGCACTGTATTCGGACTATTTCGGCAACCACGAGGCGTTCGCGGTGTATTGCGCGCATCTGGCCGCGATCGGTGCGGCCGCCTACCTGATGCATGCCTACGCGGTGCGCAAGGAAGGCCTGGTGCAGCGGCTGGGCGCGCTGCAGGCGCGGGCGATGACGCTGCGCGTGGCGGTCGCGCCGGTGGTGTTCGCGCTGTGCATTCCGCTGGCGATGGTTGCGCCGCTGCTCGGGCGGCTGGGCTTCGTGGCCGTGTTCGTGCTGCAGTGGGGGGGGATGCGCGTGTACCAGCGGCGCATCGACCAGGCCCAGGCGGCAACCTGATCTTTCCTTTTCCAGAGCGCTTGCGATGACCTCCATTCCCGAATCCTGCGACCTGCTGATCGAAGCCGGCTACGTGGTCCCGATCGAACCGCATGCGGTGGTGCTGGAAGACCACGCGGTGGCGGTGCGCGGCAGCGAGATCGTCGCGGTGTTGCCGACCGCCGAGGCGCG